>WJKG01000183.1 GCA_014729205.1 candidate division GN15 bacterium
GTACATGTTCCGCGCTGAGTTCCACACCGTCATGTCGGCGGTGGTAGTCAGCCACGGCCTGTCTCAATGCCGGGAGCCCCTTAGCGGGAAGGTAGTCTTTCTCGTGGGCGTGATGCTTGAGGGCGTTGACGACGGGGCGCGGCACCGGGAAGGGTGATTGTCCAAGACCGAGACGGTAGACCTGGAGCCCTTCCTCCTGACGTCGGCTGCTGATATCGTTGATAGCGATGGTCGCTGACTGGCCAAGGCCCCGAATGTTGAGATTCAGGCTGACATGTTTCCTGGTGTTCATACACCTCTACCCCGTTTTTTTGAGTCACGCTCTATGGCCTCGGTATTGAGCCCTGAGAGTCAAAGCAACAAAAAAGCGGTTTGACAGCGGCAATATCATAAACAAAGGGACCCGACCGGAAGCTATTCCGGTCGGGTCTTTCTCAGCATCCTGTTTCCTACTCACCCAAGAGAGGTATGCTGATGCAGAGGTGTTTACTTCAGCAGAATCATCTTCTTCGTTTCTGCCGAGTTCCCTGAGGTGAGGCGGTAGAGATAGACGCCCGATGAGACAGTGGTGCCATCCCAGGTGGCGGTGTGCTCACCGGTTGTCAGGTAGCGATCGACAAGGGTGGACACGCGCTGGCCGGCGATATTGAATACCTCCAGGGTCACGTGGCCCGGATTGTCGATACTGAATGTAATTGTCGTCACCGGGTTGAACGGATTCGGATAGTTCTGGTCCAGGCGATAGGAGGCCGGCCTTTCGACCTGCGCCATTTCACCCTGACTGTCAGAGTAGACCCATCCGCTCTCGCAGGCTTTGGTGACATTGTTGGCCGCAGCATTGTAGGTGAGCGAGGCGTGGGTAACGTTGGTTACCTCATAGCACCATTCGCCGCTGCAGCTCTTGGTCTTACCGGTTTCAATGAACACCGAACCGTCGGTACCGGTCACACCGCTATAGGTCCCGGCGACCGGACCGGTGACGGAGACGGTAACCGTCGCATTGGCTACCGGCTGGGTGTTCGAGTCGTAGATTACAATCGTGCCCTGGCCATTGCAGTTGGGGCCGGCATTTTTGCGCGTTACCTGGATGTCGTGCACGTACATACTCGCCTGTGTCGGCTCGGTAACGGTTATGTAATCTACCTTAGTTTCGATATCTGAGCCGTACGCATTGGTAGCCGTGAGGCTGACCGTATAGGTTCCGGCCGCGTTGTAGGTGTAGCTCGGGTTTTGAGCCGTGGAGGTGCCCACCCCGTCACCAAAGTCCCAACTCCATGAGGTCGGGTTGTTGGTCGACAGATCAGTAAACTGTACTGCCAGCGGGTAGTCACCGGAGGTCGGCGTACCGCTGAAGTCGGCGACCGGAGGATCGGTCGAAGGCTGAGTCACAGTGATGTAGTCAGTCTTCGTTTCCGTATCCGAACCGTACGCATTGGTGGCGGTCAGTGTCACCGTGTAAGTGCCGGCACTTTGATAGGTGTAGCTCGGATTCTGCGCGGTGGAGGTACCGGAACCATCGCCGAAGTCCCAGCTCCAGGAGGTAGGATTGTTCGTTGACAGATCAGTGAACTGCACCGCCAGCGGGGCATCGCCCGAGGTCGGGTTGCCAGAGAAGTCGGCCACCGGGGGTTGTGGTGAGGCACTGCCGGTCTGGATATACATCTCGTCCACGTAAATCGGGTCGAGCGAGTTTCGATCCCAGTTGCGATCAGTGTCAATTACCCGCACGTAAACCGTACCGCTCAGCGTACTTGGCATGGTAACCGAGTAGACCTGCTCGGTCGCGCTGGCAACAGTCACCAAGTTCGTGTAGTTAGTCCCGTCAGTGGAATAGGCAAACACGAAGTCGTCGTTATCTGAATTCGATGGACGGTACGCTTCAAGATAGAACGTTATGTCAGAGCCAGCCGTGACATTGAAGGTCCAGCGGTGTTCCAGATAGCTGTAGCGCTTGCGCGGATGACCGGTGTACAGTTCTTCGGTCACGACCTCATAGACATTGTCGCTACTCATGGTATTGGTGTAATCGCCAGTAAGCGTACCGAGAGCCGTTGTCTCGGAGGTTGCATAGGCTCTAGTCGCCTGCCCTGGCTCAGTGACCGTGATGTAGTCGACTTTCGTTTCAATATCGGAGCCGTACGCATTGGTCGCCGTGAGACTGACCGTATACGTACCGGCTGCATCGTAGGTATAGCTCGGGTTCTGAGCCGTGGACGTACCGACACCATCACCGAAGTCCCATGACCATGAGGTAGGAGAATTGGTGGACAGGTCGGTGAAGTTCACGGTGAGCGGATACTCTCCTGAAGTTGGCGAACCCGAGAAATCAGCCACTGGCGGATTCTCATTCGGCCCGGCGGCATTCAGGGCAAGCCGCGCATCGACGATACCCGGCCCGAGGTCGCGCGTCATATTGTACGGGCGAGTATTGTTGACCATCAGATTCCACTTGTCGGTGGCGGTAAGGGTCGGCTCGTACGATTCCAGCAAAGCGGCCACACCAACCACGTGAGGACAGGCCATGGAGGTGCCATCCAGAACCGAGACATAATCGGTAGTCGGATCGGCCGGATCGGTGATGGTGGAGAGGATACCTTCGCCCGGGGCGGCGATATCGACCCAACTGCCATAGTTGGAGAAGCTGGCGGGATCGCCGGCCTGGTTGGTAGCGCCAACGTCCATGCAGTCGGTACGCAGCCCCAGGTAGTCGGCATCATTGGCACCCGAGTTACCAGCAGCAACGATGACCATCACGTCCTGACCAATCAGGTAGTCACATGCAGCCTCAAGGCCGCCGCTGTTGGAGGTACCGAATGAGCAATTGATCGCGGCAACATTCCAGCCGGATGCCTTCAGCGCGCCCATGTAGTACATGGCTTCGGCCACGTAGTCCATAATGACAACACCAACCGTCGACCCCATATAGGACAACTGGTAACCGATTCGGCAGGGTACGACTTTGACGCCGTTGCCGCCACCTGTGAAGGTACCATCGCCATAACCGCCTGCAACGCCGGCGACGGCGTAGCCATTGTTAGTGATGGCGGCAATCGTCCCGGAAACGTGTGTACCGTGACCGTCACCATCACGAGGATCGTTATCGGCCGTCCCGCAGTCTGCATCGACGCAACTGTATGTATACCAGTCGGTGCGGTCTACGAAGTCCCAGCCAATCACGTCGTCAACGTATCCGTTGCCGTCGTCATCGATACCGTTTCCGGGCATCTCGTTGGTGTTGACCCAGATGTTGCCATTGGTGGTGGCATCATTGGGACCCGGCGGGTCACTGCCACCGAGATCACCATGGTCATACATCGCGCCCATATCCAGAACACCGACCAGCACCTGATTACTCCCCGACTGCTGATCCCAGGCACTATCGGCATTCATGCCGTAGGTATCCCAGTAGTGCCATTGGTCGTAGGGATAGGTATCGGGAGGATTGATGTAGTACGGATCATTGGGAGTTGCATACAGCAGATGTATGCCAATCGGTTCGACACGCTCTACCTGAGGCAGGGCCTCGTAGGCCGCCATAGCGCTTTCGAGGGTCCCTTCTGAGAACGTCACCTTGTAGTGGCGAGCCATCCTCTCGGTGCCTTCAGCCTGTGCCAGCACACCTCTGTCAGTCCCGGGGAACTGCGGCCGAAGCTTGGAAACGCCGTATTGTTGGGCCACCGAGGCGAAGCTGCCGATGTTGGACAATGCAATATCCGTCTGCATGTCCTTCTCATGGTTTATCCGCACCCCTTCCTTCAGAATCACAACAAAGCGGTTGGGCACCACTCCTATCTGTGACCCGTTGTTCACGTAACGATCCTGGTCAATTGGCAGCACCTGTTCAGCCTGAACAACGGTGGCTGCGACCAGCATCACTGCCAAAAGTGCAATAAGCGCTCGTCTCATGCAATCCTCCTCGGTTCCTATCCGGTTCGGGATAGATGTAGGTATTATTCCGCCGCGACCGATGACCAGGGACTTGGGACAATGAGTGTATCATCGGCCCGGCGGCTATGCGAAAAGAGAAATCAAGTTTCGGCCTTGTCCTTGTGCGAGCGATACGCCCGCTGTTGTAGTTTTGAGCATTGAGATGCTGAAATAATACATGGGAAGTCCAGAAAAGTCGCTGTGCGACAACAATAAAGAAAAGCCCGTGATTGCTCACGGGCCTCCAAAGAAAGGCCAATACAGCCAAGGAAGTAGAAAGAAGGCATCGAATCACCGGAGAGCCCACCACGGACCCCACAAAAACCCGATGGGTACCGGCAATCCAAGCATTCTGTACTGTAGAGGCTTGAAACGGTCAGAAAATACCTGTCGCGACCAAGAAAACTCCGAAAAAGACGAAAACCCGCCGTTTGGGCGGGTTTTCATGAAGCTGTCTCGGGCTTTGAAAGACCGGCTCTACGGTCTCACACAGGGTAAGACCTTATCCCAGCGACCATTACTGAGCAGTCTGGCCATCGCTGAGAGGTCAAGAATGGACACCGTACCATCGCAATTGATATCGGCGAGGCGGTTGCTCAACCCTGCCGTTGGTGGTCCCCAACCGCCGTTCTGGTTACCATTGACGAAGTCGGACATCAGTTGCAAGTCGGTGCTGTCTCGCTCACCAGAGCCGTCGAGATCACCGATTGACAGACTGGCTACGGTTTCCCATGCATCGATCAGTCCCCAACCGTAGTAGATATCCGGCGCTACAATAGTCCCCCCGGCAAGCTCAATGCGAGCGGCATCGGTCATCAGTTGCCTGACGCTCTGCAAGGATCTATCGGGGTCTTTGCTCAGCGCCAGTGCAGCCACGCCGGCCACGAAGGGTGTTGAAAACGAGGTTCCGCTCCAGGTTCCCCAACCGGATTCTGCACCGGGCAGGGCACTGTAGACGTCGACACCCGGCGCACACAACTCGATGTATTCGCCGTAGTTGGAGAAATCGGCCACATACTCGCCTTCGTTTATTGCCGAGATGCCCATCACCAAATTGTGGGCGGCGGGATAGGTGGTAATCTGGGCGGAGTCATTGCCTGCCGAGGCGACCATCAGTGACTGATTGGCACCACCGGAGTTCAGGGCGGCATTGAGCGTTGGGGACAACTGTGTGGTGCTAAAGCTCATATTAATCACTTGAGCGCCTTGCAGCTTGGCCGAGATAATGGCTTGCATGATGTCGAAGAGCTGTCCCTCGCCTTCGGCGTTGAAGGCCCGCATAGGCAGGATACGGCATTCGGGTGCTGTGAGCAGAACAACGCCGGTCACGAAAGTACCGTGTCCATACATCGTCCCCGCCTCCTCGATCGGATCCGAGTCATCGTCGACAAAGTCATAGCCGGTGGCAATGCTGGATGCGAGCACCAGTGGATGATCGCGCACAATTCCATTGTCGATCACAGCAACGGTGATCCCGGAACCATCGGCCAGTAGCAGAGCGGAGTCCAAACCGATATCATAGGTCGCCGCTTGCTCGTAGTACGATGGCGGGCTCTCGCCCCGCAGGAAAGGTTGGACGTTTTCATCGGGGAAGCCCTGGCTGATCTGGTCTGTCTCTGGCAGGCGCCAGATTTGGTTTTCGACACTCGTATCCACAGCAGGGTTCTCGCAGAGCCTTTGAATGAGCGAATCGCTATCGCCCTTTTCAGGCAAAGCAAGGAGGTATGCTCCCACTTGCGGAATACTGTCTATCACGACGGCACCGTAGTTGCGAGCGATAATGTCGGCAGGGATGCGACCGTTGAGCGCCACGATAGCCTGGTTGGGGACCGCGTCGGACGCCGTATGGGCTGCAGGCGCGGCAAGGATAAAGACCAGGACCATCAGGGTCAGGATCGCACCGATCAATGGGGTTTTTCGATGCATAAGTCTCTCACTATGAACTATTCTTCGAGCAACACAAATCCGCCCCAGTGGGCTGGATTGGAGGTACGTTGCTGCAGGTAATCGATTGCGTAGTAATAGGAGTCGGACACGTCATCAGATTCCTTAAGCTGCCTGTAGAAGGCTGTCATAAACGTCTTTGCAACTCGGTCTGAAACCTGCCATAAGGAGGCCAGCACATATCGTGCACCGGCCTGCTGAAAGGCTTTGGCGAGACTAAGTGAGTTGCCGTAATATAACCCGGGAGCGGCTGTTTGACAACCAGAAAGCGTTACCAGTCGGGCCTTTATGCCTGTTCCAAAGAGGTCGAACAGGAAGTACGGACCATCATTCATCAGAAGCCGGGAAAAGACCGGATTTTCTGAGGACCGCGAGGCATGGGTCGCAATATGGACGAAACCATCGCAATCCTGAAGGGCGCTGGCCAACTGCTCCCTTGTGGCGTCGACACCAACCTGGCAGCTCGCGGAGTCGAAGGCATGACTAATGGCTTCGGCCTCGGCAGCGACCATCGGTAGAGTTGCCGAGGGTACCGCCAGCACGGCGTTGTCAGACTGGCCGAACGATCTTGAGGTTGTCATGATACGGCGAGATCGCGAGGGGTCCGATACAAACCTGATCCGGTGCTTGTCTTTCAACCATCCGCGATTACGGTCTCCGAGGGCGACAACCGGCAGTTGCGCCATCATATCGTTCGCGATAATGCGGATTCGGTGGTGTTTTATGAAGGCTTCCAGCGGCTCGACCAGCCTGCGGTAGGCCTCGCCCAGGTACATCTCGGCGGCTGGTGAGAGGTCGTGTCCAATCGGTGAAGCAACTGACTTCTCGAGCGTAAAGTGCAGTTTTCGAATGATCTCGGACAGATCTGTCGATGCAACCGGTAGTTCAATGTACTCTGTCTTTCCGTCTTGCAGCAAGTAGGCACCGATAGATTCATCTCCCTGGTAATAAGAGATCAGGGTTTCGTCGGTGTCAGGCATCAGGTCTTCAAGAGACAATCGTATGGCGGTGGTTGATTCCGAGCTATGGGCATAGACGTGCACCCTGGCTCTTCGCTCCAGTTTCCAGAGTTGTTGTTCCACAGATGAATAGGAGCGATCTACAACTGCCGAACGCTCGCCGGGTCGAGGCGAATGGCTCGCTCGATGCAGCGTGGCTCGCAACTGGTTCATTTGCGTGAGAAGATCTGCGGGTACTTCCTCGCGAAGCCTGGATTCGGGCACCACTCGATTGTTCATCAGGGACAAGGCGCGTAAATTAGTGAGCAGTGAATCCTGCACCCGTCCCAGATGCCGCTGGCAGGAGACGAGACGTGAATAGCAGTGGTATTTGTCGGCCGCGAAGAAGAAACCAACTTCGTCGGGATACAAACCCCTGAGCATCTTCTCGACAGCCCTTACCGCAGACCGATAGGCACTTCTTGCCTGCTGATAATCCGCCTTAGAGTAGTGGTAGTCGCCGACTGCCTTATGCAGTTCATAGCGTTGGTAAAGGGCAAGATTCCGTCGATTGAGCTTGCGGTTCAACCTATTGGCCTGATTGAGGTTACCGGTCCGATAGAGCAGATCAAGCCTCACAAGTTCGGCATCAATCTGTCGACGCAGATCGCGACTGGCCACGAACAGCTTCTCGGCCGATCGGGCTGACTCCAACGCGTCGGCAAAGTTGTCCTTGAGGCCTTGCAGTTGGCTATAGGCCAATGCAACCATGCCCAACCAGAGCTTGTTGTCTTCCCTTTCAAACAGGCGCCGCGACCTGTTCAGCCACTTGCGAGCGGAGCTCGTATCGCCAAGTCTCATGCGGGCGACCGACACGAAGTATGTCGTCTTGGCTTCCTCGTAGGACATTCCCAGCTTTTTGAAGTGTGGTATAATGGACTCGCCCAGCATTATCGCTGATCCGAACTGGTTGAGATGGATGTCCATTTCAACGATATCCATACTGGCGGTGAGAGCCGATCGTTCATCGCCGAGACGTTCGAACGACTCGGAGACACGTTCAAACAGTTGCAGGGCCTCAGTGTACCTGCTCTCCAGAAAAGCCAGGTAGGCAATGGAATAGACTGCCTGGTTCTCGGCGATTTCCATTCCGGAAGTGCTGTACACCTCGGCTGCGGATGCATACAGCTTTCGGGCCTGACCAAGTTGATTGAGGTTGGCGTAGATATTCCCCCGGTTGTAATCTACAATCGCCTGCGGTACTCCCCCCTGTCTGGCGAATATCTCGCGTGCCTTTTCATACCACGCCAGAGCCTGGCGGTTGCGATCCATCCGATGATAGACATTTCCGATATTGGTCATCGCCTTGGCCGCTTGCATATCCTGACCGGTCCGCCGGAAGTATGCCAGGGCCTTGCGCCCTACCTCCAGCGCGGACTGGTATTGACCGCTATAGAGGTAGACCTCGATCATGCCCATCCGCACCCTGGCTACGTCAGCGGCCTGACGTTGGGCCTGATAGAGTCTTACGGCTTCTTCGTAATCGGCAATGGCTCTCTTATACTCACCACCCCACAGGGCGACCCGAGCCCGCATGGCAATGAGAAGCGGTCGCAGTTTGGCACCCCAGGCATCTTCGAAACGAAACAGGTGAGCCACGACCTCACGAGCTGCCTTCAGATCGGTGCGCAGGAGCCGATTGACCTCGGCGCTGACACTCTTTAGCAACTCCGGAAGACTCGACTGATACTGATCATCAGCAAGACGCCGGATATCGTCAGGCGTGCTGGCTTTCAGGATATCGGGCTGTTGACTCATAGTTCAAGATCGATATGACCAATCACGCCATCGGGGCTCTCAAGCGCGAGACGGCATTTGCCTGCCTCAACTCGCTCGAAACGGAACAGATGGAACCGGTCGGCCTGGACCTTCGTGCGCCGTCGGCCCTGTGTGAGCGTGACTGTCAGCGGAGTATCTTGCTGAAGGCCTTCCAATTGTCCCATCAGTTCGTACGACTCCGGCGTCAGAGGATACAGTGACATTTCCAGTTCCAGATCATCGAGGCGATATCGCAGGCGGCGTGTTTCGACGCTGGCCGGGCGGACACCTTCCGGAACAGGCATTACCTGGGAATCGTACACCCTGATTCCCAGGCGCTCATCGTTCTCCTTCAGCCGGTGTTGATAGTCGGCGAAGAGCCGAGAGGCGAGCTCACTCATCGACTGCACTGTTGCCCGGTCAAGTTCACGGCCGACGGTCTGTAATTGATTCAGCAATCGCCAGGCTGCAGCCCACTCGGAGTCAGAGGCAATCAGGTGCTCGACCTGTGAGGCTTCCCTTTCGGGCAGCTCTTTGGCCAGATGCCGGCTCAGCAGCTCAAAATCAGGGTTCTCAGACACAGTTATCCTCCATACTCAATGGAGCGATATGCCCCGGAATAAAATACCTAAAACTCATATCCCATTGACCTCAATATCGTCTGCAATCGCTCCAAAGCCCGTTGCCGGGTGGGCCCCACCGAGGCCACCGGCATACGCAGTTTCTTCGCAATTTCTTCATAAGTCAGTTGTCTTTCGTCCAGGAAGAGGTACCAGATCACGTCCCCCTGTCGCTTGGGCAGTCTTTTGATTGCCCGAACCAGAAGTTCGGCCTGTTCCGCCGCGTGGACGACATCATCAGGTCCGGCAGGCGTCCGGGAGCGCGGCGAAGTCTTCTCCTGGGTGACGAATTCATCAAACAGCGAGGATCGGCGCAGCGCTGCCAGGGCCTCCCGCCTGGTGACGGTGGCAGTCCACGAAAGGAGCTTGTCCGGGGACTTGATCCGCTCTAAGTTGGTGAGTAGCAGATAACAAACCTGACCGAACACATCCAGCGTCTCTTCGCGGTTGAGACGCATGGACTTGCAGGTTGCCAGAATCACCGGAGTAATCAACTCGACGATTGCGCTCCAGGCGGATTCATCGCCCGCTATTGCGCGGTCTACCAGCTCTTTCTTACTGTCGCTCTTCTTGTTCATACATTGTAGACCCAACGGCCAAAGAGAATACACAAGGCAGAACTGCCGTTCGGGTCTTCCGGGATCTATGGTCCCCCTGCATGAAAGCAATCACCGGGCGATTGCGCAAGTCTTGGATTGCCGGGCACGTAACCTGTGGTAAAAGCGTAAGTTAGTGATCGTTAACATTTAGCGGTTGCGAGTCTGGACCTGATTCCCTATATTGCTCGCGTTAAATGTGAAAAACGGAACAAAGTTGCTCGCGATTCATACAAGAGGAAACCAGACGGAGGATTTATGCACAAGAAATTCTGGATGATACTGCTTAGCATCCTGGTGGTAATGAGCTTCAGCCTCGCGGCATTTGCCGAGGATGCCAAGAAGGAAGCCAAGGAAGACAAGCCCGAGTATGATTACATCGGGGTCGACAAGTGCGCCCTCAAACCCTGTCATGGTAAAGACCCGGCCTATGAAACCTGGCTGGAGACGAAGCATGCCTACGCATTCGACAGCTTGAGCGCAGAGAAGCAGAAAGACCCCAAGTACATCAAGTACTATACCACGGGTGAGACCAAGCGTGGCAAGCTGTTGCCCAACATTCAGTGCGAGGCCTGTCACGGTCCGGGTAGCGATTATAAGAGCATGAAGATCATGAAGGACCGTGAGCAGTCGATTGCCAACGGCCTTTTGATTCCGGATGCCGAGACGTGTATGGGTTGTCATAACGCCGACTCGCCTGAAGAAGTCGCGGAGTTCGGCAAGGATTTCGACTGGGAAGAGATGATTGCCACGGGCGTTCATGCGCTTCCGACTGAAGACGACAAGAAGTAACTGCCGGTTGCATCCGGTAACCGCCGTTACAAAATGACATGAAAGCGCCCGCCGAAAGGCGGGCGCTTTCTCATTGCATTGTAGCTATACATAAGCTCGGCTTGTCAGTTCGACCGAGCGGATCGCCTCAGCTTTGAGTGTGCTACTTCGTCTCCTTGTCGTCTGAGTCGCCGTACTCTTTGGAACTGTCACCGTTCCCCTCATCCGTTTCTTCAGGTGGGGGATCATCTTCAGTTGATACGGACGCCTCGTCAGTAGGTTGTTCGACCTTCCCCTTTCGCAGCAGGTTATAGTACCACTGCGGATGATGGTGCTGGGCCCATTCACGCGTAACGGAACCATCGACCAGAACGCGCCAGGTACCAGGGTTCGCTACGGTACCGAGATAGGCATGTGCAACCACGCCGGCGATGAGGATGAAAGCCATGAGGTTATGGACGGTGGATGTGATGCATATTGTTGAAAGGACAAACGAATCACGGAATATGAGAATCACCCCGGTCACCGATATGATCAGCCCAAAGATGGTCGTGTACCAGTAGAACATTTTCTGGCCGGCGTTGAAGCGACCCGCGGGGACCTTTCCCTTGTAGCCAAGGTAGCCACCGATACGGCGGACCCAGTCTTTGTCGTAGGAGGCGAAGAGCGCATCGCGGAACCACAGCAAGATACCGCCGAAGGTAGTAACGGTGAAGACAATACCTGCGACGATATGTACGTCAAGCATCTGTTGTGCCGATGCAAAGAGCAATTGCTGCCACAGGTGCAGGTTAAACGCCAGTATCAGCCCCGTTACTGCCAGCAAGACAAATGAGATCAGACGGAACAAGTGAACGGCGCGCTCCTTCCATGAGAATCGCTCGACTTCCTGTGAGTATGGGTCAAAGGTGATGCGTTTTGGGCCGTAGGAGTGATAATGCACCACGATAAGGAATATGACAATCATGATGGCTATCCCGATAAACGGGCTAATGATTTCCTGGTGAAAGGAGTTGATGGCAAAGGCGATCGGGTCGCACCCATACCATCGGCCGTTGCTCTCGGTGACCATTTGCCCGTCGGACCCGTAGAGATCGATGGCCTGTTGACCCTTGAAGAAGTGGGCATCGGCAGCGTGACACTCGCCACAACCGCGGTTACCCAGTGCGAGACCGGGAGCAGCCACATTGTGGCTAACCGAGAAGCGCACCGTAGTAGTACCTTCATAGGGTGTCCCCTGGAGTGAAGAGGAAATCAGCGCTCCACCCTCATCCAGTTCGTAGGCGGTCTCCCCTTTCATGAACACCGGTTCGATCTGATCGAAGCGCTCATTGCCCTTGAGTGACGACGCAACCGCCTTGAGGCCAGCTATAATCTCCTCGTCAGTGTTGACATCATACTCGCCGTCTTCGTTATCATCGACAACATTCTCGGAGTACAGATCCCACGCCTGTTCGGTTTCGCGCAGGAACAGCGGGTAGATGATGCCGTCAGCATCCCGGTTGCCCCACCATACCTGGAGAGTAGCGTTGAGGGGATAGATGTTACCATCCTCAAGTCGCTGGTAATCTGGATACCAGGGGATTGGTTCATTGATATAGTCGGCGGAGTCCGGCCTTACAAGCATCGTCCGTTCCCCGGTTGTCATGACAACGCCGTGCGCGGCTGATCGGCCGAGTTGGGGAATATGGCAAGCCTCACAGGTAATGGTTCTCAGGTGCGAAGGTCGCACGCTGTGGTGATCGGGCACCGGAGCACCCAGGTAGCCGGCTTCGTGGCACTCCCGGCAGTCCTTGATTGATCCCGTATGCTCGGGAGCGACCGTATTGACGGGGTCATCTCCCATTGCTATCTGGTGACTCAGATCTGACGGATGGCAGGACACACAGCGAATACCCTGCTGGTTGTGTACGTCGGAGTTCTCCAGGTCATTCCAGGTGAAACCTCGTTTGCGCAAGTCGGTTGGTCCGTGACAGAACAAACAGTTTTCGTCAGGAGGGGGTGTCGACAACGGCAGGTTGATAGAACCATCGGCATTGAACAGCCGCTTGTTGTAGCGGACAATCGGTTCCTGGCCGCGGCTCACATCGCCTTCGACGATACCTACGCGCGACCCGGCGACAACGGCCCACTGGTAATTACCGTTCGTGAGCTGTTCAACACGTGCGTCGTAGTTGTAATCGGGCAGGTGACAGAGCATGCAGTCGGCTTCTACCACCCCGCTCTTGTCCCATTCGCTCTGGTAGTAATCACCATCGAGGCTCTCTTTCAGCTCCGGGTAGTCGGTCAGTACCTCGTCATAGCGGTCACCATCACGGTCATACTGCAGTCCGCCGCCTCCGGGGTGGCAGGCACCGCACGGCAGCGGACCAAAGCGCGAATCCGAGAAACCGACAAACTCGTAGGTCGTCATGTCGATCTCGTCGGGGCTGTCGTTTTCTTTCTTGGCCAGTTGTCGGTAGGCGAACGGGTACCAGCGGCCCATGAAACCGTTGGAGAGGCTCCAGGGGTGGATATCTTCCTCGGTTTCCTGGTTTTCAGCGTAGTCGTCGCTGATAACGTCCCAGCCCATCTGGAAGTGGTATCCCTCGGTGATGGTCGCGTAATCGTGACACATCCCGCATGACATTTCCGTGGAAAACGGTTGGGTGACGGAGTCATCGAGAATAGGATTGATCTCGTCTCCCCACTTATCGTACAAAAACACCGCCGGGTGGCGGGCATCGACCGATGCCGCGGCAATAAGCATCAGTACTGTCGCGACCAGGATGCTGATCAGACCGCGATATCTGTAGCTGTGCATTTCAGTCCTCGAGCCTTTGGTTAGGTTAGTGAAAAGATTCACATATATACTGTCTCTGTCAACCGATTTATCACTCGCTCCCATTTCGTGTGCTCGTTGCGGTGATTGTTAAGCCACGCATCAGGATCTGGTACTCAGACAAGAGGCGGGGTCAGACCCCCGCCTCCTGGTTTTGATTCACGGCCCTCTCGCAGGGCATCTTAGAAGTCTATCTTAACGCCGGTACGAGTGATGAACATACTGCCATCCTCGTCACCGAAGACGTATTCCTCGTCGGCCGTCAGATGCGAGTAGTCCATGTTGAACATCCACGCAATCCGAGGCGTTAGCTGGTAGTCAAAGCCCAACTGAACGTTCACATAATGATACTTCAGGTCGGAATAAGTGTGCATCTCTTCGAACGTGAAGTCCTGGTGATGCAACTGCTCTTCTACCTCTTCGGTCACGTGCGGCATATCCACCAGCTCGAGTTCAGCCTGAGACCAGTTGTACAGCAGTGAGCTGTGCAGGGTCAGGCGACTGTTGGCCATCCAACTGCTGTTGAAGTAGACCTGGTAGCCATTGGTACGGTAGTCTTCCATCGTGTAGAGCGAGCCAAAATGATCCAGCAACTGGAGCGAATCATTGGAACCGTCGACACCCACGGTGTCGAGAAAGATATGGGCCGCTCAGCCATCGAAGAGGGCTACCGTCACCGGCCCTCGTGATTTACCCATGTACATGGTGTATCCGGCGGATACCATCCACTCCGGCGATGGGTTCAGGTTGATCATCGCGTTGGGACGGATCTGCCATGAACGAACATCGAGCGAGTCCAGATCGGTCGTGTTCTGGAACCAGCCGGTCAGCGAGAGATTCACAGAACCATTGCTCGCGGTCGGGAACGACAACCGGGCTTCGACTTCGTGCCGGTTGTTGGGATCGGTGGTAATATCCTGATACCTCAGTCCCTCGCGTGCATAGTAGTAGATGAATCTGTGCACCGACTCTCCGGCAGGAATCGTCCGGGCCAGTTCTTCTCGGCCGCGGGCTTCGAAAATGCCGCGTCCGGAGATGAACGGGTCAACGGTCTTTTCATAGCGGTACTTCACTGAGCCGTTGAACGACTGCATCTTGTTGAAGCGGGCTTTGGCCTGAGTGATGAAGGTCTTGCTTCGGATGCCGTCATCCTGAACCGGGTAGTCCGTACGATCGACCAGTTCGAGAGCATTCATCCAGTAAAGCACAAGACCCTTGGAGGCACGGTGGATCAGCTCGGCCGAGACGTCGACTTCCGTCCGGTCCAGACTTGAGTACCTCGTGTAGTCGAAATCCGTCTGAATATAATCCGGGCTGTCACGCCCGGCACGGAAGTCACGAATGTTGATGAAGGGATCGTCCGCTTCGATCCTGGCCCCCGAGGCCTTGGCGATGATTCGCGTTTTCGGCGCCAGGGTTGCGGTATAGCGAGCGGCACCGGTAATGCTTTCGGTGGTCAGATCGACGTTCTTGTTCTCGGCCGTGTTGTAACCGAAAGAGGCATTCAGTCGGCCGGTTTTACCCAACCGGGCCTTCGTGCGCAGCTTGTGAGACATTTTCTGGGTCTCAGGAAGCCGGTGGTGGACCAGATTGGTGTCATCAAACAGGACCCGCGAGGAGAACTCAGCCCCCGCACCACCGTGAACCGGGTGCTTGGCCGTATCGTAATACCGCGTAGCTTCCGGGGCGTTGGACTTGAAGGTACGGAAGTCGAATTCATAACCCAGAGTGACCTTGTCGCTCACATCACCCTGGATACCGGCCTGCACTTCGTGCGTGCGGTTCTCGACAACCAGTTCTTCGGAAACGAGGTGACAACTAAAGCAGTGCGAGGTTGTCACGCCCTGTTCATTGCCGTCCTCCAGAATACTGCGATGCATGGCCTCAAGCTTGATGTTGTTCTTCTTGGAAAGCATCAGGCTGAGCTTGGAGAGAATCTCCTTGCGGTAGACTTCGTAGTCGACCCCCATATCCTGGAGTTCGTGAGTGGCGATCTTGCCACCGAATTGATCCTCGCCAGCATCGTTCTGACCGAAGTACTCGCGGGCGGCGATATTGGCCAGTTTGTCCTGGCCGGGCCGGTGTACCAGCGAACGATAGGTTACATCGAGCGCCAGTTTGTCGCCGAGATTCAAGCCGAGGTCACCGTCCATATTGCGGCGATCGTAGAAGCTCGCGAAGGCCCTGAAGAGCTTGCCCTCGCCGTAGTGCAGGAGTCGGAAGGAACCTTCGGGCATCCACTCGTTGACGCCGACATTGTACTCCCCCACCTTGTGTGAGTAGTCATTGAACGATGTATAGTGGTTGCCGAGCCAGACAGTCATGTCGGTGGTCATTCCCTCGTCCTGGGCTGCAACCGTTGCCGTCCCGAGAATCAGGAGGCAAATCAGCAGCGACCAACAAGCATGTGCGTTTCTCATGGTCTCCTCCTTATCGGGTTAAAGCGTTGCCGCCGGTTGAGGTTGCCTGCGATGGCAGATCACTGCCGTGAACAGCTCCGTGACACTGTGTGCACTTGGTGAGCATTACCCGTTTCCAGCCATCCTCGGTTGAACGCGAGGCTCGTTCGGGTGCCTGGGGTACCTCGAATTCACCGTCGACAGAGACGACGGTGGCATGGAAGTGCATCGAGTGACAGTTCAGGCAGAGTGTTGGCTCATTTTGCGTCAGCAGGTTGTTGGCCACCGAGCCGTGAGGCGTATGGCAGTAGCCACAATCTTCACTGACCGGAGCATGCTCGTAGACGAATGGTCCCTCTTTCTCCGCATGACAACTGAAGCACAGTTCACGCCCCGAGTCATCCATCGTCAGGCTCACCGAACCGCCGTGAGGATTGTGGCAGTCACTGCAGCTCATCTCACCCTCGCGGACCGGATGATGCGACGGAAGATTCATCTCGGCCTTTACTGCGGAATGGCAGTCATAACACAACTCAGGAGTCGGCTTCTTCATAGTGTGGCCGACTTTGGCGTGAGATGTGTGACAGCTGGCGCAGTTGATATCGGCATTGTGATGCGCCGAGAACTCCCACTCATCAAACTGCTCAGTGTTGTGGCACTGCGTACAGAGAATGGAGGAACCGAACTGGTCGGAGTTGGCCGGATTCAGGATGTTATCCGGCGTGGGATCCTCGATATGACGACCACCCGACCCATGACAGGATTCGCATCCATAGTCACGTAGAGCCGGGCGTTGCTGGAAGTAGATTCCATGCGGTGTCATGGCGTAGTTTTCTCCGACATCATCATGGCAGGCCAAACACGTTTCGTTGTCGACGGTCCCTGCCACCGCCGGTGATGATATCAGCCCAATAGCCGCGACCGCGACTGTCAGCAACCCGATACTCAGGAGTATCAGTCGGTTGCTCCCTCGTGAAGAACTACTCATAGGCTTTGCTCCCATTGCAAATAGCGTTCTTACAGTGTTCATCTATTGGATACTTCATTGTCGTCTAAGTCCACGCGCATAGATCGGTACATTGTTGGCAATGACTTCTTCGGGCGGGTACGGACTCCCCTGCAGCTTTTGCCAGAGGGTCTGACTGAGGGCACAGTCAAAGAGCATACCCACAAAACAGCGTGCCGTGATGCGGACGTTAACCGGTTGAAGCCCCCCCAGATTGTCGAGCCGCACTAGCTGTTCTTCGAGGTAATTGGCGAACACGCCCCGGGTGGCCTGGAACACGGAACGTGCCCTGGGATGGTCCATCAGTACTGCGTAGAGAAGCAGCCGCTGGATGTCGTCGTTGCGCTGGAAGAATGAAATGACGAAACTGGCCAACTCTCGCAGCAGGACTTCTATGTCTTCCTCGGTGGAAAGCCGATCGAAGAGCTCAGCTGTCTGCATTCGCTCATTCAGCGAATCGAGGACCGATTCGAAGATGGCTTCTTTCGAAGCGAAGTGCCTGTAAAGGGCGGGTTCGGAGATACCGCAAGCCACTGCCAGGTCCTTGACCGTCACCTTATCGTAGCCGAAACGGCTGAAACAATCTGTGGCAACTTCGGTGATCTGCTCTTTTCGATTGGTAGCGGCACTCGTCACAGCTAACTCCGTGTTAGTTATTGATTACTAACTAAGGTGGTACGGAGTGTCGGCACAAGGAAAAAGCGAGCAAATCATCGTCTTTTTTGCGAAAAAATTCACATTCCGGGGCCTGAGGAGAAGCTGGAAGCATTAATCTGGGCAATACGGCTGGTTTTCTTAGCGTTGAGGATACGGCAATGCGTTTAAAGGTTAGATGGAGCAAACACTCGACGACCGTCTTCTGGCGGCGCTAATTAACATGTTTGGCTTAAAGAGGTTATATTGACTTCACAGGAATCGTTCAACGATCACACGACAGTTGTCTCCAACGATGAGGCACTCGAGGCAATGCTTCAGGCGACCGATGCGTTCGCTCGCGAGGATGAGACCGATGATAGCGTGTTCTATGCCCGGCCACGGATGGTGGAACACCTTGACGCCGGGGCTCGTCAAACCGTGTCCAGATTGCTATCGGGCCTGATGATTGAGCGGCAACCACGGGTTTTGGACCTGATGGCGGCAGTGAGTTCCCATCTTCCCCCCGATCTGAACTATGCCGAAGTAACCGGCCTGGGACTGAATGGCGAGGAACTGGCGGCCAACAGGCAGTTGGACCGGCGAAAAGTCCATGACCTCAATGAGCAGCCGGTGCTGCCATTCGAGGACAGCGCTTTCGATGTGGTGCTCAATAC
>WJKG01000184.1 GCA_014729205.1 candidate division GN15 bacterium
ACTTGCCGGCGACCGCCGACAATTCGGTCGGTCAGACAAAGGTGAAGTCGCCGGGGTAGAAGCAGAGCATAACCCACTTGCCGGCGTAATCGGAAAGCTTGACGGTGGTCATCTTGCCCTTGTGCCATGCAGGGGCCTCGAAATCAGGGGCCTTACCGCCCACACGAACCTGTACCATACTGGAAAGTCCTTCTGTTGGATCAGCCTTGGGCTGGTTGTCTTTCTTGGGTTTCTCGCCAATGACGGTTCCGGTCGGTTTGGCACATCCGACGGGTTCATCAGCCATAGACACCTCCTTGGGTTGCTGGTTTTGTTAGTTGGTCGAAATAAACATATACCGATTTGTCCTTTATCCTCTAACGACACTTTCCTCGGCTTGGTTCCGGATATCGTAAGCTGTTGGGATTCAGCGCCGTCGGCGTGTCATTAGATGAGTACCAATGTCAGACATAGTCTAAACCGCCATGAAAAAAGAGAGATCACGATTCCTTCTTCCGTCCGCGGAGGATGACCTGATAGTCGCGGATCTGAAAATCGGCCAGGTTGCTGCCACCGGAGACCGCCAGGTGTTCCCACGGGATATCATGGATTTCACCGGATTCTTCATCGATGAAATGGTGATGGCGCTCCGTGTTGCGATCGAAGACTACGGCGCCTTCGCGAAGCGTATGCGCTTTGAGCAGGCCCTTGTCCACCAGCAGATTCAGAGTGTTGTAGACACTGGCACGGGAGATTGTGGGGCAAGTTTCCCGCGAACGGGCCAGGACCTCATCGGCACTGGGATGGCCCTCAGTGTTGAGCACATAATCGGCGACCGCAATACGCTGTGGTGTAGGTTGAACGCCCAATGTGCGCAGGATTTCAATAGTATCGTTCATCAATCGCAGACTAAGTATATTGTTAGACGATGTCAACCACAATTACTGTTGGATGGTTGAGTCTGATTTGCCAGATCTGGTAGCTCATCATGTATAACGGATGTCTATCAACTGAGTATCGCTATCGAGCGCGGTTCTCCTAAGCCAGGAATCGCCTGAACTACCTATAGCATAGTGAGTTATGGGCAATTTAGAGATTGTGGGAACAAAGTTGCAACCTCGACAGTTGTACGGTATAACTTAGACATAGGAGATACAGATGATGTCCAAAGACGAGACAAGACGGCGAACAATAATCAACCTTACGAGCGATAGTTTCATTGGATTTGTAAAGCGCCCCGGCATTAGCGTCGTGCTCTTCCGCGCCCCGTGGTGCACTGTGTGCGAGAGCTTCGAACCGGTCTTCGAAGAGGTAGCCCTTGACTACGGTGATGTGCGTTTCGCCAGAGTCGATATCGAGGCAGATAAGGATCTGGGCGAAGCTCTGGAAATCAGTCATGTGCCGACTCTCATGATCGTCCGCGATGGCACGCTGGTCTTCCGCAAGCCGGGTAACTTCTCACAGGACGAGCTCGAGCGGATTATCGATCAGGCTCGTGTTATCGATCTCGATGAACTCCGCAGCCAAACCCGCCAGGAAGTGGTTGCCGGTTGAGGTTAGGTCATAGAACAAAGTATAGCGATTACAAACACGACAATTGTGGAATCAGAAACTCAAACAAGGAGCAAACGCAATGACTAACGAAATGAACAACTACAAGAAGGACCTGGGCTACAAGTGGGTCAAGGCCTCCTCCGGCAACACGTATCTGTGTCCGGTCAAGTCCCTGCAGGACATGAAGAATCCCTCAGAGGATGATTTGCGTTCGATCTGTGTCGATGAATCGATGGACCCGCAGAACTCGTAAACGCTGCGGCATCGACATGGTCGGTGAAGGGAAAGAGGCGCCAAACGGCGCCTCTTTTTTTGTACGTCGGCAACGGCTAACAACTACTAGCCGCTCTGTATGTCAGAACTAAGTAAACGTGAAAAAAATCACATAATTCTCTTGACCCGCTTTCGCATATTTGGTAGTATAGGCTCAGTTGCAAATGAAAACCAATTTCAATTAGGTTGTGTAAGTGAGAACAGGCGACAAAGCAGGCCAGATCAGAAGCAATCGCAGGATGGTGGTAGGTACCATTGTTCTGGGCGCGGTCGCCCTGTTCGTGTTGGTCTCAGCCTTTTCCTTGCACTGCCACGTTTTGGCCAATGGGCGTATAATCGTCCACAGTCATCCCATTGACCGAACTCATGGCAACGATACCAGCCACGACCACAGCTCTCAGGAGTTTACGCTTCTGAAGGCTGCTGCCTTCGCCTTCCAGGCTGAGGAGCCGGATTACGCTGTCGTGGCCCATATGAATCTTCGACCATTATCATCTCTGAAAGATAGATCGCAGCACGCCCCTGTTGCCTACCACGGCACCCAGGTTAGCCTGCGGGCGCCACCAGAATGTGATTTCTGCTAGTCCAGCCCGCCCAAGTGCGAGTGTGCACGGGGCGCAAGCAATCAAGAGTCACATTCGATGAGGTGTCACATGTTTGGAAAGATAAAGGTAGTGTTTATGGTACTGATGATCTGTACCGTCGGGGATTTGGCATATGCGGGCAGCATTAAAGGGACCATCACTGACGAAGCCACCGGCAACCCGGTACCGTTTGCGTCGGTGCAAATCGAGCGAAGCAGCCTTGGGGCTATAGCTGACTCAGTTGGAGTATTCAGGGTACGTCAGTTACCGCGAGGTGAACACACGCTCATGATTTCGGCGGTTGGTTTCAAGACACAGAAGACGGAAATCGATGTTGGCCGGGCTGAGACGGCAGCATTGGAGATTTCGCTCCAGCCAACCCAACTGGAGGCGGGCGGTATTGTGGTGACCGGCACCCGGACACCGCGCTATGTCAAGGACGCGCCGGTATTCACGGAAGTGGTATCGCAGGCTGCGATTGATGACAAATCAGCCCACAACATATTCGATGCCCTCGACGGTGAGGCTGGGGTGCGAGTCGAAGAGCAGTGCCAGGGCTGTAATTTCTCGATTCTTCGGATGCAGGGTCTGGGAGCAGACCACACTCAGGTGCTGCTCGACGGGCAGCCCGTCTATTCCGGGCTGGCTTCGGTCTACGGGCTTCAGCAGATGTCAACGGCCGATGTGGACCAGATTGAAATCGTCAAGGGAGCCGGTTCGGCGCTCTATGGCAGCAATGCCGTGGCCGGAGCGATAAATATCGTTTCCTCGATTCCCCGCAAAACAGAGGGCAGGGTCGGGGTCGAAATCGGTGAGCATGGTACGAACAAGTACAGCCTGTCGGCCAGCGCACGCGAGGACGACATCGGGCTGTTTCTCTTCGCGCAGCAGAGCGAGCAGGACGAACTGGATGAAACCGGTGATGTCAACGCCGAGAACGGTGTCGATGAGCCCGATGGTTGGTTGGACCGTGTTCGCTCATCGGCCAAGAACGCCGGGTTCAGTCTCTATGTCGACGACTTGGTGACCACGGACCAGATGGTGATTCGCGGGCGCGTGATGACCGAGACACGTCTCGGTGGTTGGTTGACCGACAACCAGTTCGAGAACCCGTTTGCACCCGGATCCGAGCGTGCGATTACTGATCGGTACAGCGGTCAGCTGGAGTATGCATTCTGGCTCCCATCGGGTATCGAGGTAAACAGCAGCTTCGCGATGGTTAGTCACAAGCGCGATGCTACCAACGATACATTTCTCGGGGACTATCAGAATACTCATGGCGAGGATCCCCCGGTCGACCTCTTGCGACCGTACACAGCCGATGAGGATTTGCTCTCGTTTAACGTCAATGTCGTGCAGCCGATTACGCGGCAGCACCAGTTGCTCGTCGGTGCCCAGGTTTCTCGTAACCAGCTGGAGGAAAGCGGGATGTATGTTGATCTAATCAGTGGTGATCCCTATACCTCCGTCTCACACAAGAACAGCACCGACTTTGGCGCCTACGTGCAGGACGAGTTCACGCCGATAGCCAATCTGGAGATTGTCGGCGGATTACGTTATGACTATCACACGTCCGAGGACGAATTCCGTGGCTCGGGCGATGTACTTCCAGGGGGCCTGGAACCACTGGAGTATAGCGAGTCGACGTTCAACCCTCGCTTTTCTGTGAAGTTCTCAGCGACCGATGCTCTGGTTCTTCGCGGTTCGATGGGTAGCGGTTTCCGGGTACCCTATGGATTCTCTGAGGACCTGCACCTGTGCAGTGGATCGCCCCGCGTTTACAAGGGAGGGTCACTCAAGCCAGAGAAGTCTCTGAGCTATTCTGTCAGCGCCGACTATACACGTTCATGGATGACGACCAGTGTGAATCTGTATCGGACCGAGCTAACAGATGCTATTGCGTTTACCGAGGCCAGCGCTGCCATTGAGGATCTAGGATACACCTACCAATGGCAGAATATCGACGACGCCTATGTGATGGGAATCGAAACGAACGGTTCGGTTGCGGTGACATCTCAATTGACACTGGGAGCGCGCCTGGAGCTGTTTGATGGCAAATATGATAATCCGCGAGGTGACTGGGTGGGCACAGACTATGAGGAAACAAGCCGTAACATCCCGCGCTATGCGCAGCTCTCGGGTGGGCTGAAGGCGGACTACACCTTGAACAAGTGTAATCTGGTGGTTGATGCTGACTACACGGGTAAGATGTACAT
>WJKG01000185.1 GCA_014729205.1 candidate division GN15 bacterium
GAAATGAGCAACCCTATAACGACCGCATACGTCGTCAGCAGTGCCGGTTTGACCAGTGGGGCGATCTGGCGCGAGTCGGCATAGAGCACGATCAGCTTGAAGGCGGCATACAGAGCCACAACCCAGAGCATATAATAGGACATCTGCGGGTGGGGTGACAGGATGATAACACCGATCACCAATCCCAGCAGCGAGAAGTTCAGCATTGGTCTTCGCTCGAAACCACGGTCCAAAAACAGAATCACCAGCGGGAAAAGAGCGGTCACATAGATCTTTCCATCGTGCCCGGGGGCTACCAGTGAGATCAGATATCCCGTGTACATATAGGCCACCGCTGCCACCAGTGCCGGTATCTTCTCCAGCTTGAACTGGCGCGCACAGAAGTACATGAACAACCCGGCCAGAAAGATATGCAGGAAGAGATTCATACCCAGCATGCGGTAAATTGACCCGAAGAACTTCAGCACCGACAGCGGATAGAATATGTCGCCGTGGAAGGCCTCGATATACGGCATCCCCCCGAAAATGTACGGATTCCACCTGGGAACTTCGCCGTGCGCGCCGACATGGTCGACGAGGAAGGAACGGAAATAGACACCGGCCTGAATAGTATCTGAACCGTAGAGCATGTCATCGGAGAAGAGGAAATCGGAGAACAGGACCACCAGTCCGAGGAATATCACGACAAAGACAATAGGCGTGAACAGCGGCGATGTTTCGATATCGAACTGGGGCTTGCGCTTCGGTGGCGCCTTAGACGTTTGCTTTTGTTTTTTCGCCAAAGGTGTTATCCTCTCTTGCCTTACGGCTTGACGGCCAGCGCCAGCGCGGCGGCTATCGTCTCTACGGCAATGGCCCACAATCTGGCCAGAATGGCGATCGCGGGTCCTAAAGGTCCTACAAACGGCGTGAGCAGAACGCCCATAACCAATTCCCGAGGCCCCAATCCACCCGGCGCAAAGAGCATCAAATAACCGATCTGATACGAGGCGTTAAACACACCGATAGCCGGGATTGCATCAAAGCCGGGAGCAACAGACCGCACGAACAGCCAGAAGGCCACACCGTACAAAATCCAGGCAACACAATAACCAAGGAATATACCCAGAGCAACCTTTTTGTCCAGTTGGAAGATGACCTCGGGACGTCCCAATCTGCGCAGTAAGTAATTGGCCAGGGCCAACATCCGGTTCGGCCAGAGGACTACCCCGAACGATATCAACGCCATCGCCACAGTGATGATCCATGCGCCCCCCGAGCCCAGAATGGCGATTCGGTCGGTCAGCAGGTCGGGTTCGACCTGAACCGCCAGGACATAGACCAGGAACGACGCCGGTATAGCGAACAGCTGCGACAGTACGAACGAGGCCCCCGCCTGCTCCGGAGGTATCCCTTTCTGCCGAGCCAGGTACAGTACGCCAAACAACTGCCACACCTTGCCGGGAATGTAGCGACCGAGATTCGACAAATAGAATATGCGAAAGGCACCGGGACCATCGAGACGATGTCCGAAGCCATTAATAATGACTCGCCAAACCGAACTGAGCGTGAAGAACGTGAGGATACCAGCCGCGATAGAACCAGCCAGCAGCAGCCAGTCGACGTCCCATTCATGAGCCTGGATGGCCTCCCAGTTGCCGGCTACCTGTCGGAATACGAAATAGAGAATGACACCGGCCAGGACGATCTGGACCGGTCGGCGCCACCACTGGCGGGCAGAGGATGATTCGTCCTTAGCGGATGTCTGGCTCATCGATTCGGCGGATCGACATCCGGTTTACGATTGAGTTGCTGCTGCTGTTTCTGGAGTTTCTGGCGAACATCGCCCAGTTCTTCCTTGATGGCTGTCTGACCCTCGGCCATGAAGCCCATCATGAAAAGACCCATGCCCAGCCCAACCAGCAGGATGACCAGATACAAAAGGGGGCGATAACCTTCGCCCAGGAAGATCCTGAAGTAGACAGCGACAAGACCGATCAACACTCCGATGGCAAAGCAGAGCGACCCCGTAACGCCAAAGTATAGAAGCGGTTTTCGCAGAAAGCTAATCTGAAACTTCACCGCCAGCATATCCAGAACACCAATAGGTATCCGCCAGATCGAGGAGAACTTGGAGGCACCCCATTGCCGATCGTACAACGGGATCTTGGCCTCGGCGATCTTGAAGCCCTCGTTGGACGCGAGTGGTACCAAGTAGCGGTGCCAATCCTGGCGAAGGAAGATCTGTTCGACAACTTCACGTCGGAATGCCTTGGCGGCGTTCATGTCATGAATCTCGAGATTGAAGATCTTCCGGCTCATGGTATTGTAGATTTGAGACACGAATCGCTTGTTGTACTTACCTTGCTTCCAGCCGGCGCACAAATCGGCACCTTCGGCAATAGGCTCAACCAGCGATGGAATATCTTCCGGCTTGAACTGGAGGTCAGCCGGATAAAACACGAACACTTCGCCGCGGGCAGTAGCAAAGCCCGTCTGCAAAGCGGCGGTTAACCCACGATTGCGTGAGTGAACGGCGTAACGGATGAAATCATACTTGGCAGCATTAGCCTTGATACGCTCCAGCGTGCTGTCAACAGAGCCATCGTCAACATAGACCAACTCACCCTTGAACGGTGCCGTCTTGAGCATCTCGGCGAACTGACTGCAGAATTCGTCGATATTCCCCTCTTCGTTCATGGCGGGAACGATCGTAGAGACAAAGAAATCGTATGATTCTTGCGTTGCCAAACTGACTCCAGAGGCGATAGATTAACCCTTATACGCCTGATCGGCCATTGCAGGCCAACAAGTTAGCTGCACTGGACATTATGCGCAAACATTGAGGCGGTTTCAACCGCTTTTTTCGATTTAGCTATGGTGCAACAGTCCACTATAGTTGGTAGACAATCCTCCCACCCATAATGGTTGCCGTGACACGACCAACAAGATCCCAGCCCAGGTAAGGCGAGTTCTGCGACAACGACTGGAAATCGTTCACTGTAACCGTCCACTTCATGTCCGGGTCGATGATGGCTATGTCGGCAGCTTCACCCTGCTTGAGCGAACCTGCGGGCAGATTGAGAATCCGCGCCGGGTTGACAGTCATCTTGCGGATCGCGTCGGCCCAGCCCAGGTATCCCTTGTCAATAATATAGGTCTTGATGAGCGCCAGCGAGGTTTCCATACCGATCATTCCGGGAGGTGCTTTGTCAAATTCGCTGTCTTTGTCCTCGATCAGGTGCGGGGCGTGATCACAGGCAATACAATCGATCGTCCCATCGACCAGACCGGCAATGACCGCATCGCGATCGACCTGTGTTCGCAGCGGCGGGTTCACACGAAGGTTGGTGTTAAACTCCTTGCCGATCTCCTCATCGGTGAGGATCAGATGGTGCGGTGTAACCTCGGCCGTGACCTTAACACCCTCCTCCTTGGCGCGACGAATCGCATGGACCGACCCGGCCGCCGAGACGTGCTGAATGTGCAGGCGGGCGCCGGTCATGCGGGCCAGAGAAATGTCTCGCTCCACGGCGATTTCCTCGGCGACCGCCGGGGCGCCCTTCAACCCCAGGCGGGTCGACTGGTACGACTCGTTCATCACTCCGCCGGCACACAGGTAGTTGTCCTCGGCATGCTCCATGACGGGGATGTCGAACATGATCGAATACTCCATTGCCCGGCGCATGATCTCCGGATTCTGCACATAGTAGCCGTCATCGGTGATGGCCACCGCGCCTGATTTCACCAGTTCGCCGATCTCGGCCAGTTGCTTGCCCTCACCGTTCTTGGTGATCGAGCCAACCACATACACGCGAGAGTCGGCGTGGCGGGCGCGGTCAAGTACGAACTGAACCGTCTCCTGGTTGTCTATTCGCGGATTGGTGTTGGGCATACAGCAAATCGAGGTAAAGCCCCCTGCGGCAGCCGCCCGGCAGCCGCTCTCGATTGTCTCCGCATACTCATTGCCCGGCTCACGCAGGTGCACATGAATGTCAACCAGGCCCGGCACGACCAGTTTTCCAGTCGCATCGACCTTCTTCGTATCTGGAAGCTCAGCAATCTCCTTTTGTAACTCGGGACCGTCCTTGTCAATCTTGCTGATCTTCCCATCGGAGACGAAGATATGTCCCTCGCTTCCGAAGCCGAGGGCGGGGTCGATAATCCGACCGCCAGTGATGACCAGATCGTAATTCTCAGAAGCCATTATTCGCCCTCCTCACCTTTGCGCCCGGAAAGCAGATACAGCACAGCCATGCGTACCGCCTGGCCGTTGGTCACCTGGTCCAGGATAACCGACTGATCACCATCAGCAACTTCAGTGGACATCTCCACGCCGCGGTTGATGGGACCGGGATGCATAATCGTGTAGTTTTCGTTAAGTCGTTTCAATCGGTCGCGGGTGAGACCGAACAGGTTGGTGTATTCGCGCATCGAGGGAAAAAGCCCGGCTTCCTGCCGCTCGAGCTGGATGCGCATGACATTGACGACATCAGCGCCGTCAAGAGCTTCGTCCAGATCAGTGTAGACATCGCATTCGAAGCGATTCACATCACGCGGCATCAGCGTCGACGGCCCACAGAGTGCTACCGACGCGCCCATGGTCTTCAGCCCCCATATATTGGAGCGTATGACGCGCGAGTGCTTCACATCGCCAACGAGTACCACTCGAAGCCCCTCAAGACTGCCGTACTTCTGCCGGATAGTGAACATGTCCAGCAGGGCCTGAGTGGGGTGCTCGTGGGAGCCATCGCCGGCGTTGATTATATTCGCATCGAGCCATTTCGTCAGCTGGTACGGAGCCCCACTGGAGGAGTGTCGGACGACCACCATGTCGATCCGCATGGCCTCGATGTTCTGTACTGTATCGCGCAGAGACTCGCCCTTTGTGACCGATGAGGTCGACTTGGAGAATCCGATCGAGTCCGCCGAGAGCCGCTTCTCCGCCAGCTCGAAAGAAATCTTGGTGCGCGTTGAAGGCTCGTAGAACAGGTTTACAACGGTAATACCGCGCAGGGTGGGCACCTTCTTGATACGGCGATCGATGATCTCGCGGAAGGTCTTGGCAGTGTCCAGAATCAAGGTGAGATCCTCGGCTGGCACCTCCTCCAAGCCAAGCAGATGACGAGAATGCAGTTCGCTCATGACGCTTCCCCTTTCCTCTTCTCGTTTTCTGAGTGCGGGGCATTGCCACCGACAATGACATCGACTCGATCGACCCCCTCCTTCTCGGAAACCTGGACGGCTACCCGATCGTCGCGCGCGGTAGGGATATTGGCACCCACATAGTCAGGCTTGATTGGCAGTTCGCGGTGACCGCGATCTACCAGCACCGCCAATTGAATCGTGCGCGGACGACCGAAATCGTTGATATGGTCCAGGGCAGCCCTGATGGTACGTCCGGTGAATAGCACATCGTCGACCAGAATCAGATTGCGGTCAACTATCGGGAAGAGAATGTCCGTCTGCTGCACGACCGGCTGATCCAGCTTGGAGTGCACATCGTCGCGATACAAGCTGATATCCATCAGGCCGACCGGGACCTCGACGCCTTCGAGTTCCTTGATAATGGCCGCGACACGCTTGGCCAGGTGCGCGCCACGAGTAAGAATGCCAATAATGACCAGCGATTCGGCTCCGGAATTGCGTTCGAGAATCTCGTGCGCAATACGCGTCAGGGCACGGCTGATCTTCTTGTCATCCAGTAACGGTTTGGTGTTCTCTGTCAACGCCTTACCTCCCTGTTGAAGACAAATGAGCGGATTTGTGCGATGGTCGGCAGGGGCCTGATAGGACCTGTGGCTTGATTGGTATGCTGTAGTGATGGGGTGCGAGTCGGTCTCATGCCTCTACCCTTAGTGACCTCGCGGGATCACCTTAAAAGGTTCAGTGTCGGCCCTTGAAGAAAGGAATCGGGGCGTATCACCACCCGGGACAGGCCAACTGTTGTCAGAGTATAGCCAATTCGATTCGCCAGTCAAGTGCCGTGACCAGAAAAACCGGCAGTCTCATGCAGTTTGTTGTCCCGCACTGTGTGGCGGCGACACAACACTCCGCTGTGAGCCGGCGAAAAACTCGTCTTTCGTCACCAGTGACCAGTCAGGGCCACGAAGAACGAGCACTCGATCAGCGAGCAGGCGCACCAGATCACCATCGTGAGTGATGATCACTTGCGTTCGAGCACGCTGCGCAAGATGCCGTGAAAGATCGATAAAACGCGCGACCCCATCGACATCCAGCGCACATGTCGGCTCATCGAACACAACCACATCAGGCTGCATCGACAGCACCGCAGCAAAGGCCAGTCGACGTTTCTCCCCGCCGGAGAGGGTGAGAGGGTCGCGATCGGCAAACTGCTCCGGATCCAGACCCACCAGCCGCATCATGGCACACGTTTGCTGTTCAGTGAAGCCATGACCACGATTAGCAGGCCCGAATTGGACCTCCTCGGCACAGGTGCGCAGGAAGAACTGGCGTTCGGGCTGCTGAAGAATGGCGCTGACTCGACCGGACAGGTTGTGCGCATCCAACTCGTTGCCTCCGTCATCAAAGTAGGTAATCCGGCCCGTATCGGGCTTATTCAGACCGCACATCAACAGCCCGAGAGTACTCTTGCCCGACCCTGATGGCCCCACAACTGCCAGGGTCTCACCTTGGGTCAGTTCGAAGTTCAGATCGGTAAGCACCGGCTGATCGGCTTGATAACTGAAACTGATACCCTGGCACATCATGCGTGAGATACCACCATTGCCTGTCCGCTCTGTAATAGCATGTGTGATCGTCTTGCTGTCGGTCATCCGGTCAGGGTCGAAGGCTAGCCCGGCGCGCCGGCAAAGCTGCTCATCCTCCAGAATCATCCCGGGGTCTCCATCGGCTGTGATCTTTCCCCGTTCCAACACAATCAGGCGCGAATACAACCGTGCCACATGCGGATACTGTGTAATGCGCACCAACGAAGTTCGAGGACTCCGATCATGTATCGCGTCCAGTTGCTCTGCCAGCAGTTTGCGACCCGCCTCGTCCAGGAACGAGTCCGGCTCGTCGAGTACCAATACGGGCGGGTCAAACACCATCAGCGCCGCCAGGGCGACTCGCTGCTTCTCGCCACCGGATAGCTCCGAGGTCAGTCGTCGCCGAAGGTGTTCGATGTCAAAACGCCGTAGCACGTCGGATAGCCGCTCTTGCATGTCATCCGGCCGTACCCCCAGGTTCTCCAGGGCAAACACCACCTCCTTGTCGACCGTGACGGCCACCATCTGGTTGTCGGGGTTCTGGAAGAGCATACCCACGGCGATAGGTGAGCCGTCGGGCGTATCGACATGAACATCACCCGAGTCGGGATCGGCCAGGGAAGCGACCACCCGTGCCAGGGTCGACTTGCCGGAGCCATTGGCGCCCATGATACACACCTGTTCTCCATCGGCGACCTCCAGAGTGAGATCGTCGAGAACCGGGGGCAAATCAGCACGGTAGCGAAATGTAACGTTCTTCAGACTAAGCATGGCATCCTTACACGAAACAGAAAGGCCGGCACCCGTCGATGCGGGTACCGGCCAAACCTAATACGCTCATACGTACAGATCAATCCAGAAAACAAACGTCCATCTTGCGCGCAGCACCGGCCTCGTCCAAACGACGCACAGGAGTGTTGTGCGGTGCTGAGGTCACCTTCTCAGGATTTTCGAGCGCCTCGCGAGCGATCTGTTTCATCACCTCGGCGAAATAGTCCAGCGTCTCCCGGCTCTCGGTTTCGGTGGGCTCTATCATCATCGCTTCCGGAACGATCAACGGAAAATAGTTGGTTGGCGAATGCATCCCAAAGTCCAGCAGCCGCTTGGAGATGTCAGCCGTGCGCACACCGGATTTCTTCTGACGGTTGCCGGATAAAACGAACTCGTGCATGCAGTGGACATCGTACGGAAGATCGAAATCATCGCGTAGCAGTTCCTTGAGATAGTTGGCGTTGAGAACAGCGTTCTCACTTACGCGACGCAGCCCTTGCCCACCGAGTATCCGAATATAGGCATAAGCCCTGACGATGTTGGCGAAATTGCCATAGAAACTATGAAGTCGTCCAATCGAGTGCGGGCGATCATCGTCGAAATAATAGCCACCGTCATCACTCTTGCTGAGCACCGGTGCTGGCAGATACTTCTCGAGTGCCTCGGTCACGCCAAGCGCACCGGCCCCCGGTCCGCCACCACCATGTGGCGTGCTGAAGGTCTTGTGCAGATTAAAGTGCATGATATCAAAGCCAACATCACCGGGACGGAAGATACCCATATTTGCATTCAAATTGGCCCCGTCCATGTACATCAGCCCGCCCTGCTCGTGGACAATATCCGCTATCTCCTTGATGTGTGTTTCGAAAATGCCGAGCGTGTTCGGGTTGGTCAGCATCATACCCGCGACTTCCTCGTCCATGACAGCAGCGACATCTTCGGGGGCAATCACACCCTTCTCGTTTGACTTCAGTTCGACCGTATCATAGCCAACGCTGTTCACCGAGGCGGGATTGGTGCCGTGGGCGGAGTCCGGTATGAGAATCTTGCGGCGGCGGTTGCCCTTCTCGGTGTGGTACTTGAGCATGATGAGCAGCCCGGCAAATTCGCCTTGAGCACCGGCGACCGGTTGCAAAGACATCCCCGGGAAACCCGATATCTCGGATAGATACAGCTTGAGATTGAACATCAGGTGCAACAGCCCCTGGGCCGTCGAGCATGGCGCCAGCGGATGATGCTCACGAAAATCCACGAATGATGCGGCGACATCGTTGAGCTTGGGATTGTACTTCATGGTACAGGAGCCAAGCGGATAAAAACCCTTATCGATATGGTGGTTCTTGGTCGACAGGTTTACGAAATGTCGCATCGCCTGCGGTTCGGAGACCTCGGCCAATTCCGCCGGGTTCTCCCGAAGAAACCTCGCGGGAATAGTGTCGAGGATTTCTTTCTCGGACTTCTCAGTCTTGGGCAGTGTATAGCCGGTGCGTCCCGGCGCTGACTTCTCGTAAATCACAGTACCTTCGTATTGCGTCTTCATCAGTACGATCTCATCCTTCGTTGATCTTGCCTCGTGTCGCCGTCAGACCGATCGATCGGTTGCCGGCAATCTACTCCTGCACTCCTTGTCCACTCAGGTTCCTGATCTGCGTTCTGGCGTAGTTTACCTCGTCGGAATTCGGATAGTGATTCAAGAACTGCTTGAAAGCCGTCAACGCCGCAGTCGTATCGGCCTTTTTCATCAGGACAAAGGCTCGCCACAACTCGGCATCTTCGGCCGTTTGTTTGCCGGCGAACTCGTTCATGAGCGCCTCGAACTGGAGAATAGCTTCATCGTAGTTGCCTGCGCGGCGTTCCATATCAGCCATCTCCATCTTGGCCTCGGCCGACATCGAGTCGGTCGGCTCACCGGTAGCGATTACTTCACGATACCACTTATAGGCCTGCTCAATCTGGCTGCGGTACTTGTACTTGTCAGCGATCTTCTTGGCCAAAATGCGATTGGGAGCCGCTTCATACCGTTCCACCAGGAAGGCCAGTGTACCCTTTCCCTGCAGATAGTCATCAAGCGTCGAGAAGAACGGTCCCTCCTCGCGGTAACCGACAATACGATCGATCTCACCGCCGGCAGTGTCCAGCAGCACCAGCGTCGGAAACGCCGAGACGCTGTATTTGTCGGCGAGGGCTTCCTGCTCATGCGCGTTGACCTTCGCCAGCACCATCTTCGTCGTGAAGTATTCCTCTGCCTTAGCGGTATTGAGTACGGTGGTATCGAGCTTCTTGCACCACTTGCATTCATCGGTGTAGAAGTCCATCAGCAGCGGCAGCTTGTGAGTCCTGGCAGCCTCCTGGGCCTGGGCAATGTCCGAGTAGACCGGCTCAAGCGGTGCCGGTCCGGACTTCTCGGAACAGCCTGCCGTTATCAATGCCATCGCCAGCAGTGCCGTTAATATCGTAACTCTCGTGTGCATCATTCTCTCCGTTGGCTCCGCCAGTTCGTTGTTGTCTACCTCGCCTGCTCCGGTGGGCGGAGATCGTCACCAAGGACAGCTTCCAGCACCACGAGCGCCTCTTCCCTGAACTCACGCGGGACCAGAATAGCACTCCCCTCCTTGTCCGAGGTGCCCAGGTTCCACATCAGGTCCATCCCTTTACCGTAGGCGTTGAACAGGTTCGAGAGCACTACCGAGGGGATGTTGTTGGAGTCAAGCGCACCCTTGGCCATTTCCGAACGCACCTCGCTCTGTACGCGACCGACAACCACCCAGCTGTCATCGGGCTGCACCGCAGATGTCGTACTCGAAGGCAACGCATCGACCAGCTTTTCATTACAGTCGGGGCACAGCAATGTACCCTCGGCATATTCGTATTTGCATCGGGGGCAAAAGGGCACTGCTACTCCTCCTCCTTTTCGTCCGCCCGCTGCCAGCGATCGCCGATCACCATATCCAGCACGCCCATGGCCTCCTTGACATGGGAAGCCGGAACGGAGACCTCGAAAAGCGCCGGACGGTCGGAGTAAAACGAGTACAACGGAAGACCGGCCGCACCGAAAAACCCGGAGCGTGAAAAAACCACCGCCGGGATCTCATACGACGCCAGCGCCTCGCGGGCGAAGTCAGCCGAGATCTTGTCTTCAATAGTACCCAAAACAATCCACCCCTCTTCGTCCTTGTCCGTGATTTCGGATCCGCACACATAGCACTCGGTGACATCATCACCGAGTTCTGTATTACATTTTGGACATAACACCACTGGTGCTTCGCTCCTTAAGCCCCTCGACCAGACGAGCGATGTCCTGTTCAGACCGCTTTTCAGTCACGGCGACAATCAGACAGTCATCGAGACCGTCGTACCAGCGGCCCGCATTGATTCCGGCCAGGAGACCTTTGTCGGTGAGGGCACTGATGATCTCAGATGCCGGCTCCGGTGTCTTTATGGCGAACTCGCGCACAAATGGTGCCTCGAAGTAAGGCCTGAAACCGTCGAGTGACGTAATCTGTTGATACGTCTTCTGCGCCTTCTCCCCTGACAACAGCGCCACCTGGCGCATCCCTTGTTTGCCCATGAGTGTCATGTATACCGAGGCTGCCGTGGCACAGAGCGCCTGGTTGGTGCAGATGTTCGAGGTAGCCTTTTCGCGTCGAATGTGTTGCTCGCGTGTCTGCAGGGTCAGTACGAATCCAGTGCGGCCATCGACATCGGTCGTCCGGCTGACAATTCGCCCCGGCACCTGCCGAATGAGCTTCTTGCTGGTAGCGAAAAAGCCCAGCAACGGTCCGCCAAACGAAACCGGAATCCCCAGCGGCTGACCTTCGCCCACAACCATGTCGGCCCCGTACTCACCCGGCGTCTTCAGTATTGCCTGGGCGATCGGATCGACGGCCATGATTGTCTTCGCACCCACCTCCCGGGCCGGTTCGATCACCCGTTCGACCTCTTCGAGTAACCCGAAGAAGTTCGGCTGGCTCACCAGGACACAGGCCGTGTTCTCATCGATAACATCCTGCATCCGATTGTAGTCAGTGACACCATCCTGCATGGGGACATACACCAACTCAATACCTCGACCGGCCAGATAGGTATCGATGACCTGCCGGTACAAGGGACTAACCGTGCTGCTGATAACCGCCTTGTCGCGCTTGGTGACCCGGACTGCCAGGAGTATGGCCTCAGCAGCGGCCGAGGCGCCATCGTACAGGGAGGCATTGGCGATCTCCATCCCCGTTAAGCGACAGATGTGGGTCTGAAACTCGTAGGTAACCTGAAGCGTGCCCTGGGAGACCTCGGGCTGGTACGGCGTATATGCCGTCATGAACTCCGGACGACTGATAATGGAACCAACTGCCGCCGGAATGAAGTGGTCATAGACACCACCGCCAGCAAAACAGGTCAGGCCGTCGTGACTTTCGCGCGAGAGCTCCTCAACCTCAAAGAGCAGCTCCATTTCCGAGAGCGCGGAAATATCGAGCGGACGGTTCAGGCGAAGGTTCTCAGGGATACCATCGAGCAACTGCTCAATAGAATCCACCCCAATCCTGCGGAGCATATCCCGACGATCATCATCGGTGTTCGAAATGTAGGGCATAGCCGCCTTTCCGTGTTATCTGCTCACCAGCTGTCAACCGTGGCAGCACAGTCGATCAGCCAGAACTCACTGGTTAGTCCAGTATCTCCCTATAACCCGTATCATCGAGCAGCTGTTCAACCTGCCCGGCATCGGATACTCTGACTTTGACCATCCAACCATCGCCGTACGGGTCACGATTGATCACCAACGGGTCATCTTCCAACGCTTCATTCACTTCGGTCACCTCGCCGGAGATTGGCGCATACAGATCGGAGACAGCCTTCACCGCCTCGATCGTGCCGAAGGAGTCCATCTGCGAAATACTCTCACCGACTGCCGGCAGCTCGACAAAGACGATATCGCCAAGTTCACCCTGGGCGTAGTCGGTAATACCAATGGTGGCAATATCACCATCGAGGCTGACCCATTCGTGTTCCTTTGTGTACTTCAGATCTGATGGAATGTCCACGATTGCCTCCTGATCAACATCCTGTAATTCTATTTCTCTGTCCGGGTCGTTGCTTCTTCTTGGTCAGACGTCCCAGCGGCCTTGGCGACTTCCGGTCGCGTGACCGTCTCCGGCTCGACCTTTTCAGCCGGACGTTTGAGCGTCAACTCGGCGCGCGGTTCTTCCTCGCCGGCAGGCAGCTTCTTGAACTTGCTCTCAAGGAAATTGATATCATAGTTGCCCGCCACGAAATCCGGATGCGTGAAGATCCGCTCGTGGAAGGAAACCGTGGTCGGTACCCCCTCCACCACGAATTCGCTGAGCGCATTGCGCATTCGCATGATCGCCTCCTCGCGCGTGCGAGCCCGTACTATCAGCTTGGCGATCAAGGAATCATAGAACGGCGGGATAGTGTACTTCGTGTAGACCGCACGGTCGACACGCACTCCGGGCCCGCCCGGGATATGCAGGCCGGTAATCGTCCCCGGGCCGGGACGGAAGTCCTTGTCCGGATCTTCGGCGTTGATACGGCATTCGATCGAAGCCCACTTGTGGACCAGTTCTTCCTGCTTGTACTCGATCCTCTCCCCCATCGCCACGCGAATCTGATCCTTGACCAGATCAACCTCCAGCGCCTCTTCGGTGATCGGGTGCTCCACCTGAATACGCGTGTTCATTTCCATGAAGTAGTAATTGAGTTCCTCGTCGACGAGGAATTCAATCGTCCCCACTCCGCGGTAGTTGACATCGCGGGCACCCTTGACCGCGGCCTCACCCATCTTCTGCCGCAACTCCGGCGTCATCAGCGGCGACGGGGTCTCTTCGATGAGCTTCTGGTGACGACGTTGTATGGAACAGTCGCGTTCGCCGAAGTGGTAGTAGTTGCCATGCGTATCACCGATCAGCTGTATCTCGACATGGTGCGGATTGAGTACCAGCTTCTCCATGTACAGGTCGGGATTGCTGAATGAGTTGGCCGCCTCGGTGGAAGCGACATACCAGTTGCGTTCCAGCTCAGCCATATTCCGGCACATCCGCATGCCCTTGCCGCCGCCGCCGGCGACAGCCTTGAGCATAACCGGGTAGCCGATATCATCGGCCAGGCGAGCAGCCGTCTCGAAGTTCGGCACAACTCCCTCGGAACCGGGGATGACCGGCACGCCGGCTTTCTTCATGATCTCTTTCGCTTTGACCTTGTCACCGAGATCACGAATCTGCTCCGGCGTGGGGCCAATGAACGTCAGTCCGCACGACTCGCACACCTCGGCGAAATCAGCATTCTCCGCAAGGAAGCCATAGCCCGGGTGAATGGCACCAGCATTGGTGACCTCGGCCGCGGCTATGATCCGCTTCATATCCAGATAGGATTTGCCGGCCGCGGGCGGTCCGATACAGACGTCCTCGTCGGCAAAACGAACATGGAGCGAGTCCCGATCGGCCTCGGAGTAGACCGCCACCGTCTTCAAACCCAGCACCTTGCAGGCACGGATAACTCTCAGGGCAATCTCGCCTCGATTAGCTACTAAGACTTTGTCAAACAAGCGCATTTCCTCATCATTGGGCAGCATTCGGACTGGTATACAGCCAATGCTGCCGTTTATGATACACAAGGTGACAATATAGGGGAAAGTTCCACATCAGACAACAGGATTCGCTGCCCTCGGGGCCGCCCTCCAGAACCCTCACGCCGTTACAGTCGCTTGAAGTACTTGCGTTTAGCGCCATCTTCGGGCTCCTCGAAAGTAGCCCACTGGTATCCGCGTTCGACCAGCAGCCGATGTTCGTCATTGTCCACATCCTTGTTGCCCGGGCAGAGGATAACCATGCCGCCTTTTGCGGTAGCTCGTTCCATCTCGGCAATCTCCTCAAGTGGTTGATCGCCAAAGACATGGCCACCCATGACGACATCGGCAAAGCCGTCCGGGAAGGGTATCCGGGTGATCAGTCCATCGACCGTAAAGATATTACCGCAGCCAAGCGCCCGAGCTCTCTCGCGAATGAACTCCCGAAGCCGCCCCACTGGCTCAACAGCCCACGCTGCTTCAGCGCCGGATCGCGCTGCGATAAACGTCAGTTTGCCTGTCCCGGCGCCAATATCGAGTACCCTGAGTCCGGCGAACTCAACCAACTCGGTCAGCTCGCGCTCGTCCCAGGTCAGGAACGGTTGACTGTCATACACTTGTGGGTCAACCACATAGGTCAGCCAGTCATTGAGTGCATTCAACACATTGAGCTCCGCCTGGCGTATCTGCTCCGGAGCGAGGCTGGACAGGTCCGGCCGGGGCAACGAATCGATCCAGGAGCGCTTGGAGGGACTCTTGTGGACGAGGTACCAGGCCACCTCGGGGTGCGCCGCCAGGGCCACGGACAAATCATCAATTGGCAGCCAGTCACCCATCCAGTCGATTTGCTCAGTCTCCAGTAGTAGCAGAGCGGAAAAGGGCAGCTGTGAACAGTCCAACCACTTCACGGGCATGAACAGACACCTTTCTGAGGCTTTGGAGTTCCTCGGACATGAGTCCTGATACAAGTGCCAAGTTGGCGCGAGGCGAGCGGGTTGTCAACGTTTGCATGAAACGGAAACCCAGTCGTCGCAAGAACTGTTCTGGGATGAAATGAATCGGAACACTAACGGAGGTCTTATATGTCCAAAATAGGTCTGTTCTATGGCAGTTCCGGCGGCAATACGGAAGATGTCGCCACCGCCCTGAAGAGCGAACTGGAGAAGCAGGGTGCCGAGGTTGAACTGCACGATATCGCCACCGACGACTACACGATGATGAAAGATTTCGACCGGCTCATCCTGGCCACCTCGACCTGGAACGAAGGTGACCTTCAGGATGACTGGCACTCTGTCTACGACGACCTGGCCGACATGGATTTCAACGGCAAGACGGTCGCCTTTGTCGGCCTGGGAGACCAGGATAACTATGGCGATCATTTCGCCAACGGCATGGGCCTGCTCTCGAAACCCTTCATGAGCAATGGAGCCAGGATAGTTGGCCGCTGGCCGACCGAAGGCTACGAATTCGAGGCTTCCGAGGCGGTCGATGGCGATCAGTTTGTCGGACTGGCACTCGATGTCGACAATCAGCTCGAACTCAACGACGAGCGCATGCAGCGCTGGTCCGAGCAGGTCACCCGCGAGTTCGGACTGAAGTAACCGACAGGTTATGCACGCTTGCAAAGCCCTCCCCGGGGCCATTATGTGGCCCTGATTGCAGCAGATGGCAGCCGGATGTCCTTCAAGATAGCCGGCTGCCAAC
>WJKG01000186.1 GCA_014729205.1 candidate division GN15 bacterium
ACAAAATGGGCTCGATCATGGGTGTCAAGAACGGCACCTCCGATGATCCCCGGGTGCTCATTGTCGGGCACATGGACGAGGTCGGGTTCATCGTGCGCGAGATCACCGATGAGGGCTTCATCAAGTTCCTTCCGCTCGGTGGCTGGTGGGGGCATGTCGCCCTGGCACAGCGAGTGCGTGTGATGACCAGCAAAGGCCCGGTGTTGGGCGTGATCGGGTCGAAGCCGCCGCACATCCTGCCGCCGGAGGAGCGCAAGAAGGTCATCGAGGTCAAGGACATGTTTATCGATGTCGGTGCGCAGGAGAAATTCGATGTTGTCAAGAAGCTGGGTATTCGGGTCGGCGATCCGATCATTCCGGTCAGCGATTTCGAGATTCTCGGCAACAAGAAGGCCTATATGGCCAAAGCGTTCGATAACCGGGCGGCCTGTGGTGTCGTTCTCGAAGTGATCAATCGCCTGCAGCGCCGCAAGCACCCGAACACGGTTCTTGGTGCGGCAAGTGTGCAGGAAGAGGTTGGGCTTCGCGGAGCGCAGACACTGGCACATCTGGCAGACCCCGATGTGGGCATCATTGTCGATACCGGTATCGCCCAGGATGTCCCGCCGGGCAATTTCAAAAAACCCGAACGTCTTGGCAATGGTCCGTGCGTGTTGGTACTTGATGCGACCATGATCCCGAACCAGAAGCTGCGCGACCTGGTGATCGACACGGCCGAGAAGAAGCAGATTCCGTACCATCTGACAAGTATGGATCGCGGCGGCACCGATGGTGGCCGGGTACATATCAGCCGAATTGGCGTGCCCTCAATCGTGATCGGCCCACCGGTAAGATATCTGCACAGCCATAATGCAATCATGAGTCGTACCGATTATGATAATACCATCAAGCTGGTGACCGAACTGGTGACCAGATTCGACAAGAAGACGGTAGCATCATTCACGGAGGCGTAACGGCTATGGCCCTGAAATTCAAGAACAGCCTGACGGGCGTCAAAGAGGAGTTCACCCCGATCCAACAGGGAAAGGTCCGCCTGTATACTTGCGGGCCCACGGTGTACAATTTCGCCCATATCGGCAATTTCAGGGCCTATGTGTTCGAGGACCTGCTGCGTCGGTATCTCAAGTACAAGGGGTACGAGCTTACGCAGGTGATGAACCTGACGGACATCGACGACAAGACCATCCGCGACTCTCAGGCGGAGGGGATTTCTCTCGATGCGTTCACGCAGCGTTACAAAGATGCCTTCTTTGAGGATCTGGATACGCTTCGGATCGAGCGAGCCGAGGAGTATCCGGCGGCGACAGATCACATCCCCGAGATGGTGGAGATGATCAAGACGCTCAAGGAGAAGGGGTTTGCGTACGAGGTCGATGGCAACTACTACTATCGGATCGATAAGTTCGATGACTATGGAAAGCTGGCCAATCTGGATCGCGATGGCATGAAGGCCGGCGCCCGGGTGGCCTCGGATGAGTATGAGAAGGACTCGGTCAGCGACTTCGCCTTGTGGAAGGCGTGGGACGAGAAGGACGGCGATGTTTACTGGGAGACGGAGTTAGGCAAGGGGCGCCCGGGCTGGCATATTGAGTGCTCGGCCATGTCCATGAAGTATCTCGGTGAGCACTTTGACATCCACACCGGTGGCGTAGACAACATGTTCCCACATCATGAGAACGAGATCGCGCAGTCCGAAGCCTGCACGGGACACAAGTTCGTGAACTATTGGCTACACTGCGAGTACCTTATTGTCGAGGGCCGCAAGATGTCCAAATCGCTGGGGAACTTCTATACCCTTCGCGATATCCTCGACAAGGGCTACTCCGGCCTGGCAGTGCGGTATCTGCTGCTGGCGACACACTACCGTCAGCAACTCAATTTCTCATTGAAGGGGCTCGATGCTGCCTCGGCGGCACTAGAGCGCTACAATGATTTTGTGACCAACCTCGGTGAGTTCGAGGGCGGTGAGTCCGATGGCAGCGCCGCGGGCGTGATCGACAAGGCGCTGGCGGGGTTTGAGGAAGCGCTCGACGATGACCTCAATATCTCCGGCGCGCTGGGGGTCGTGTTCGACTTCATACGCGATATCAATCGCCTTCGGACTGAGGGTACGTTGTCAAGCGCGGAGCGTGATAAGGCGCTGGAGACGATCGAGAAGTTTGATACTGTACTCGGGTTTGCTCAGGAACAGGAGCAGCTTGACGATAAGGTCGAACAGATGATCGCACAGCGGACTGAGGCGAAGAAGAACAAGGATTTCGCGACGGCTGATCGGATCCGTGATGAGTTGACCGCGATGGGTATAATACTCGAGGACACCCCGCAGGGCGTCCGCTGGAAGCGCAAGGTGTAATGCCGGGCGCTTCAGGTGTACAAGAAGATACTAAGCCAGCATAGCTCAGTTGGCAGAGCAGCTGATTTGTAATCAGCAGGTCGTGGGTTCGAATCCCTCTGCTGGCTTTCTTTTATCGCTTGAGTCATATCAGTTAATCCAATCCTGCTACCAGTCGAGAGACGGCCGAATCTCCGGACCCAATGGCCTTCTCATTCGTTCTAGCTATAGAACGGACTAACCCACCGAGACTGCCCAACTGCAAAAAGGAGAGCCTATGGCAGTGTACCAGAGATTCACGGCCCCATCACCGCAAGACGGAAGACTGAAGGAATGGGAAGCAGTTACTGAGACCGATAATCCCGAACCGCAAATGATCGTCGCCAGGCAAACAAGGGATGAGCAGTACCGACCGGGGGAAACAGGATTTGCGGAACTGCTCGGTGCATACAAGCGCATGCTCCAGGGACCTGAGCCAGGCACAGACTGACCCCAATGAGATAGTCTTTTCTACTTGAACATAACCCCGCTTGATCGCATCAAGAGCGCGCTATCATTTCCTCAAAACAAACTTGCGCGCGGTTTGACCGTAACAATACCTTAGCATGATCGACGTAGGAAAACACCCCCTCGCTTTGGGACTGGAGCGGATCGCGACGTGAATGTTGTCGATGTTGAACAACTAACCAAGGTATATCAGCCTCGCATGCGCAAGGGGGGCATTGTCGCGCTGGACAATGTCAGCCTGTCAATTGAGCAACGGGAGATTTTCGGCCTGCTCGGTCCCAACGGGGCCGGCAAGACCACGCTGTTCAAGGTGTTGCTGTCGATCTGCCGTCCGACGACAGGTAGTGTCATGATCCACGGTATGCCACCGGCTGATCCACGCTCCCGTCGCAAAGTGGGGTTCCTTCCCGAAAATCACCGCTTTCCGGATCATCTTACCGGACGCGGGTTGATATCGCTCACGGGGCGGTTCCACGGTATGACCGGAACACAGATCGATGAACGTGTGGACTACCTGCTGGACCTGGTCGACATGGCCAAATGGGGTTACACGCCCATCCGCAAGTACTCCAAGGGCATGGCCCAGCGTATCGGCCTGGCGCAAGCAATGGTACCCAATCCGGATTTACTGCTTCTCGATGAGCCTACCGATGGTGTTGATCCCGTCGGCAAGGTGGAACTGCGCAAGGTCTTCGAGCGCGTCCGTGACGAGGGCAAGACCGTGATTCTCAACAGCCACCTTTTGAGTGAGGTGGAGTCAGTCGCCGACCGCGTGGCCATTCTGCAGCGCGGGAAGGTGCTCAAGGTGGGGAGTATCGATGAACTGACCAGTCGCCGCAGCCAGTATGAAATCGAGGCTGAGATAGGGAATCGCCTGTTCGACATACCCGAGGATATTGGCAAGCGCGTATCGGTATCTGCCAACCGGCTGATTGTCGAGCTAAATGACCCGGAGAATGTCAACTGGATCATCGATGCCATGCGATCCAAGCGTATCAGTATTCGCTCTGTCAAACCCATGAAGATGACGCTGGAACAGTCGTTCGTTGAGGCAGTGACGGAGCCGCAGGAGAAGTCCTCATGATTGCCATGATACGCGACACATGGGGGGAGTTCCGGGGACGGAGGATGACATTCCTGTTCAGCTTCCTGACGGCACTGGCGGTGCTGGCCGTGATCGGTAGTCTGACCATAGATTTCGAAGTTACTATCGAGGGGGATCCCGGCATGATGGCCGGAGCCCAGAGAGCTATGGAGCATGGCTTCTCCACGTTCGTGTTGTTGCTGGTTTTCGTGTCGGTCATGAGCACCGCCGGACTGTTTCCACGGATGCTTCGCAGGGGAACGGCGGACTACTACTTGTCGCGTCCGGTATCTCGCGCTTCGCTGTACCTGAATAAACTGCTGGCTATCGAAGTCGTCTATGGCGGAGCGATTGTCGTCTGTGCTGCAGCTCTCTATATGACGCTGTGGATTACCTACGGCCTGGTGGCGCCAGCACTTCTCTGGGTGCTTGCTGGCGGCCTCCTGAGCCTGCTCGTCTGGCTGAGCTTCACCGTATTCGTCGGTATCCAGACCGGTTCGGTGGGCATGACCATTTCGGCGACCTTCGTGTTGTGGATTGTCCAGACACTGCTTTCGGGCTGGTACAACGAATGGCGCGAGGGGCTGGCAGACTTTCTCAACAGCCAGCTTGCGGTTGGACTTCTGGATACGCTATACTACATCCTGCCCAAGATGAGCGACATGTACGAGGTCTTCGAGCGACTCGGCATCGCCGATACAACCGCTAACATGAACTGGCTCGCCGTGTGGAGCACACTGTTGTTCATGGTGGCGCTGATGTGGGTGACGGTTGCATTGTTCCAGCGTCGCGACTATTGACCTGGGCTCCTCTTCCGACTATCTTCGGCATCGAAACCTCAAACCGAACTGAACAGGCCATGACCGATAAGACTCCGACCGACGATCAACTCGAACCCTATCGTATCGCGCTGAAGCTCGAACAGGACGGGAAGGCGTTCTTCCTTGAGGCGGCCCGCAAGACGACGAGCAAGTTTGCAAAACAGACCTTCGAATTTCTGGCTGCCGAGGAAGACCGGCATATTGATACTATCACGGAGTTCTTCGATAGTGTCATGAAGGGGGATGAGTCCCAGCTGGTCGATGTGGGGGAATCCGATGCGGAGCATAAGCTGGCCTCATTCAACGATAAGCTGGCCAGGCTGGAGAAAGCCGATCAGCCGATTGGCTCCGATCGTGAAGCCTACGAGTTCGCGATCAAGTTCGAGAACGGGGCTGAGGAGTTCTACGCGGAAAAGCTCCAGGAAGCCACGCATCCGCGAGTGAAGAAGTTCTACAAGTGGCTGATCGCGGAGGAGAAGATGCACGCCCGGCTTTTGAAGTCCTGCCTGAAGTTTGTTGACGATCCCGCCGAGTGGTTTCGCATGCATCGATAGGCCCGCACACTGCCTTCTGCGTTTTGCACGATCCCCATGGATAGTTTGCTGATGATCTACAGGCGCCGGCCAGAGCGAGGCGTCAGAGTCTGCTTTACAGCGCCCTGCCGGTCGCCTATATTCGACGGACACATGATGATAACATCTCAGTGATGAGGTAGACATGACTCCATTTCAGTACCTGAAGAAGACCGAGAAGCAGCGACGTAAGGACTTGTTCGAGTTTCTTGCATTCCCATCGGTATCGGCCAAATCCGAGCATAAGAAAGACGTGGCCGCCTGTGCCAAGTGGCTCAACTCGTACATGAGTAAATGCGGGTTCAAGAGTCGCATCTATAAGACAAAGGGCCATCCGTTGGTCTACGCCGAGTACATGGTAGACAAGAAGGCGCCGACCGTGTTGTACTATGGCCACTACGACGTGCAGCCAGTGGAGCCGCTGGAGCTGTGGAAATCGCAGCCTTTCAAGGCTCAGGTTCGCGGCGGATACATCTATGCCCGCGGCACGGCCGATGACAAGGGCCAGGTATTCGCACAGATCAAGGGACTGGAGGCGGTGCTGCAGACTGAGGGTACGCTTCCGATCAATGTCAAGTTCCTGATTGAGGGTGAGGAAGAGGCGGCTTCGGAAAACCTCCCGGCATTCATCAAGTCGCACAAGAAACTGCTCAAGGCCGATATTGCGGTTGTTTCCGATACAGCTCAATTCTCCAAAACACTACCGGCGGTGACGTATGGACTTCGCGGCCTGGCTTTTGTAGAAGTGATTGTCGATGGTCCCAACCGTGACCTGCACTCGGGTGCCTTTGGCGGTGCCGTAGCCAACCCGGTCAACGAGCTGTGCAAGATCGTTGGGCAGCTTCACGACAAGAACAACAAGATTGCCGTTCCGGGCTTCTACAAGGACGTCAAACCGATCAGTAAGTGGGAGCGCCAGCAGTTCAAGAAGCTGCCGTTCAGCGAGGCTTCGTACAAGAAGATGCTGGGCGTCAAAGCCGTCCACGGTGAAAAGGGTTATACGACGTATGAGCGCCAGTGGTCCCGTCCGACACTCGATGTCAACGGTATAACCGGCGGCTATCAGGGCGAGGGAGCCAAGACTATCATCCCGGCTACAGCCTCGTGCAAGATCACCTGTCGCCTGGTACCGAATCAGGATCCTGATGATATCTGCCGGAAGTTAGAAAAGCAGATCTTGAAACTGGCCCCGAAGTCCGTGAAGGTCAAGGTGGTCAAACACGGTGGAGCCCGTGGTGTCGTGGTGCCTGTCGATGGTCCCTGGTTGGAGGCGTCCGGGCGGGCGATTAAGAAGGGTTTTGGCAAGGAGCCGGTGTTCATGAAAGAAGGTGGCTCGATTCCGGTCGTGGCTGACTTCAAGACGATGCTGGGTGTAGACACCCTGCTCATCGGTTTGGCGCAGAACGATGACAACATCCACTCGCCGAACGAGCGGTTCCGCGTCAAGGACTTCGAGAATGGCTGTCGTACGGCGGCGGTGCTGCCCGAAGAGCTGGCCAAGGTAGGTGAGTGATGGATCTCGGACTGAGAGGAAAGAAGGCGCTGGTCTGTGGGTCTTCGGCCGGGCTGGGATTCTCAACGGCGATGGCGCTCGCAGCTGAGGGCGCCGATGTGATCATTAACTCACGCGACAAGAAACGCCTTGACGCCGCGGCGGACAAAATCGAAAAGGCAACCGGCAGCAGGCCGGAGTGTCTGGTAGCAGATCTTGCAACCGACAAAGGGATCTCCCATGTCACCCAGGAGGTTCGTAAAGATATGCCGGGCGGGTTTATCGACATCCTGGTGGCCAACACTGGCGGGCCCCCATCGGGTCGTTTCATGCATTTTTCGCATCAGCAGTGGAAGGACGCTGCACAGTTGCTGCTCTATTCGGCAGTGCGTTTGACTAAAGCGGTTATCGAGGGGATGGCATCACGTGGCTGGGGACGGTTGATTTATGTGACTTCGGTGAGCGTACCGCAACCGCTGGACGATCTGGTTCTGTCGAACAGCTACCGTAGCGCGGTGACGGCGTTTTGTAAGACAGTGTCGAATACGCATGCCAGCTCGGGGATCACCGCCAACTGCGTTTGTCCCGGCTACACGGCCACCGAACGGCTACAGAGCCTGGCGCAGTCTCGCGCCGAACAAAGTGGCACCGAGCCCGAGCAGGTGATGGCCTCGATGGCTGAAAACGTCCCTGCCGGTCGTCTGGGCAAGCCAGAAGAGCTGGCAGCCACGGTGGCGTTTCTGGCGAGTGAACAGGCCGGGTACATTTCCGGCAGCTCCATACGGGTCGATGGTGGTATAGCCAAGTTTCTGCTTTAGTTTCAGAGGCGGAGACGGACCGGAACCGCTGCTGGTGGGTTGTGTTTAGTTCTCTGATGAGACCAGTCTATATGAGTGCCACTGTGGCAGCAACCGGGTGGGGCGATGTGTGAGCGATCGGCGCGACAAAGAGCCGTATACTAATGGCATTGTAACGGCGACCACTGAGAATGATCGCGCGGAGTCAGAGAATCGTCCGGCGACTGTGGCGCTGATCGCAGCCCTGATTACACAGCAGCTCTTTGGGGCCATGACTTTCCCGATCTCCAAATTCGGGCTGGCCCAGATCGAGCCGCTCACATTTGCCTTCTATCGATTCATCCTGGCGAGCATTGCCCTGCTCACCATTTCACACTTCCAGAAGCATCGCCTCAAGATCGTGGGACGCGATCGCTGGAAGATTGTTGGTCTGGGGCTGTTGATCATCCCCTTCAACCAGCTCACTTTCTTGATTGGTCAATCCTTGACGGGGGCCAACCATGGCGGGGTTATCTTCTCGACGGCGCCGATATGGGTGTTCATCCTGGCAATCATCCATCTGAAGGAACAGCTCGTGCCGAGGCGTGCGGTGGGGGTGGTGTTCGCTGTGATAGGCGTGATTACCATCATGAGCGGTGGCGCCCTGGTAATGAGTATGGACTATCTCTGGGGGGATCTGCTGATACTGGTGGCTGTGATTGCCTGGGCATACTACACGGTGTGGGGAAAACCTCTGGTGCAGAAGTATGGCGCCATTCGCGTGACCGCGTACGCGCTGACAGCCGGGGCGCTGGTGTATGTACCCTTTGGTTTATGGCGGGCTATCAGTTTCGACTACACGGGGGTTGGCATCGGTGGCTGGTTGTCGGTGCTCTACATTTCGTGGGGGCTCTCGGGTGTGGTCTACATCCTGTGGTACTGGGTGCTGAAGTACATGGCGGCGTCGCGCATCGCAGTCTGGCACAACGTACAGCCGATCATTGCTACCGCGGTGGCGTATTTCTGGCTAAATGAGCCGCTGGGGTGGTCGTTCATTATTGGAGGGACGATTACTTTGACGGGGGTGGTGATATCGGAGTGGCCGCGACGGCGACGAGCATACTACCAAGAATCGTCCTGAAGCTGCTGGCTGAGTCGATTGATCGTTGACGGGGGCGTACCTACTTGTCTGAGTTTGTCAAGGACGCTGGCCGCCTTCGCCTTTTCGCGCAGTGCCAAGTGGGAGTAGAACGTTGCAGTGTAGGCACCCTCTCCCAGATTGTGGGAATTGAGTCTCTCTGCTCGTTGCAGGTAATACAGACAGGAATCCCAGCTTTCCATGCCATAAAAGCACAAACCGAGATTGACGGCTGCATAGACTGAATCAGGCTGCATCTGGTGAACCGTGCGGAACTCTCTGATGGCTTCCTGGGCCAATCCACTTCGGTAAAGTGCGATCCCCAGAGTCGTATGAGCGGTGACAAGATCCGGGTCCAGCGAAACAGCCCTCCGACCAACTTGAACTGCTTCGCGGAGATGGTCGCGTTCGACCAAAATGTTGCAGAGTTTCGACCAGTTCATGGCATCATGGGGTGCCGAGCCTGTCGCCATTCGAAAGTAGACCTCCGCCGAATCCAGCTTACCCTGCTCACGGAATGCATCTCCCAGGTGCGATGCGGCCGCATCTGAATTGGGCTTTGCCTTCAGTCGTCGGCGGAAGTACTTCAATGGCCGATCGGAGGCATCGCCGTATCGGGTGAAAAGGAAGCCCCATGACAGAGCCACTTGTGCCTCGTTGTACGACTCGCTGTAGTGCGGGTCACACCAGAGTATATCATCAAGGTTGGCAGCGGCCAGATTGGCGTTCCGTTTCTCCAAGAGATTAGGTGTGAGCTGCATTGTGACCAGCAGCAGGATCCAAAGGAGGACATATGTTGAAGACAGCCGGGATGAGATCCTTCGCGTGATCGAAATGAAGAACCACATCGAAAGAGGAATGGCGCAGATCGCCAACAGATCGAAATCCCGGGCAGCACCGATTTCGGGGTCAATCCAGAAAGCACCGACGAGGCTTAAGATCGCGAATGCAGCCAGGGTATCATCCTGCCGACGACTCGTTTCGGATATGTTGGTGGCGTAGCTCGATCCACTGAAGAGCAGCCAGGCCAGGCTCAGGGGAGCCAGAAGGAGGATCGTGTTGAGCATGTCCACCAGGTGGGATACTGAAAACGCCCAGTAGGGAGAGTACGACGTTGGCCAGGGGGCGACAAGCATGCCGGAGCGACCAAGCAGAAACCAGGCACTGGCTGCTGCCAGCGAAGTAATACCGACTACTGGCAAGAGGAGGCGCGGTCGTAGCAGTCCCATCAGGCCAGTTTTCGATGTCACTACCAGCAGCAGGATTGCAAACAGATAGGGAATGGTGACGGCATGGAATCCGATAGCAACAACCGCAAAGAGGATGGCTGGCCACCATCGGCCACCGTCCTTCGAGTACTTGACGCCGAAGTACATTGCCCATGTTGCCATTGCGATAGCCCATGTGTAGTTCTCAATGTGCCCAAAAAACAATATGACAGCACCGCTGGTGAAAACGGCGAGTGTATGTGTGACTCTATCCAGCAATCGTGAAACCAGCACTCCGGAAAGCATCCATACTGCTCCTACAGCTGTCAGACCACCGACAACACTGATTAGCGAGAAGGCCTCCTGGTGGGAGATACCAATAGTGTCCGAGATTGACTGTACGCCGGACTGGTGCAGAAGCATGGAGAGCGGCTGCAGTGACAGCTGATCGAAGAACAGATCAGATTGGGGAGAACTGACTATGCCGAGAATAGTAGCAGAATCGCCGTAGAGAAGTGTCTGTACGCGGAAAAGGTAGAAGGTCGTCCCTAGGCCGGCAAGG
>WJKG01000187.1 GCA_014729205.1 candidate division GN15 bacterium
GCTCGATACCGGCACCGGCAAACCCGACACTAGTGTGCTCTATGGCCAAACTGATCTCTTCCAGGCGGCCAGTCTGCCATACGGCAATGGAAGTCTCCGTATGACCATACTCATGCCAAGACAGGACTACTCATCCGAGGATATCATCGCTGACTTCAGCGCCGAAAACTGGGATGACTGGCGAGCTGGTCTTCATTCGCGCGAGTTTGAGCTGGCTCTTCCCAAATTCCGGTTCGAGTGCGAACAGCTACTTAACGATCAGTTGATTGCCATGGGCATGGGCGAGGCCCTCAGTCCCGCCGGTGCAAATTTCGACAGCATGTTTGTGGATCTGCAGGTGTTCATCTCGAAGGTGCTGCACAAGTCGTTTGTGCAAGTCGACGAGGTGGGAACTGAGGCTGCGGCCGTTACCGCCGTGTTCATGGGGGCGACGAATGTTGATGATAAATACATCATCTGCAACCGACCGTTCCTGTTCGTCATTCACGAGTCGACCACCGGCACAATCCTGTTCATGGGTCGAATAGCCGAACCGGTATGGGAAACGTGATAGTATCGTCGTGACTTGACGAATGGTGTTAGCGAAGTATATTGGTACTGAATACCCCCGGGCACGCAGCCTATCAGGCGCGGGCAGAACGCGTATCGAACAAACCGATCTATAGCAAGGACAGAGCGGCACAAGTCTCTAACGGATGGCTGACTCATCACGATCAGCCGCCAACCAAGACATAAGAAACAGTTCCGGGCCACCCCAAGGGGTCTGAACTGGGAGGCGTGTATGCGACAGGCAGGTTTGTGCGTTCTGTGTATCGTGCTGGTATTGGCACTTTGCCAGTGCTCAGATTCTCCGACGAACAGTAACTCCAACCCCCAATATAGTATAGCGGACTTGACGGTGGATGATCATGACGTACTCAACGCCGGGGCAGAGTTCGCCCCGGAGATCTTCCGCCGTGTATGCGAGGCTAAAGGCCCGAATGAAAACGTCTTCATATCGCCGCTGTCCATCTCTATCGCGCTCGGCATGACGCATGCCGGTGCGGCCGGCAGGACCCGGGATGAAATCCACGAGACACTGCGACTGCCCGCGGACATGACGCTGGAGCAGATCAACACGTCGTACCGGTCCATCATGCGCGTCCTGCCCGGGCTGGATCCGGCCACGCAGGTTTCACTCGCCAATGCCATCTGGTATCGGCAGGATCGGACGTTACGCAGTAGCTTCGAGGCCATCTGCAGTGAGTATTTCGATGCCACCGCCGAGGGAGTTGACTTTGCCGACATCAAAACGCTCGAGATGATCAATGGTTGGGTAAGCGACAAGACGAACGGGACGATCGACGAGATTATCACACCGCCGATTGATCCCAATCTGGTAGCGCTCCTGGTGAATGCGATCTACTTCAAGGGAAGTTGGACTCATTCGTTCGATACCGAAAACACCGAGTCGAAGGCATTCATGCGTTTCGATGGCAGCCAAACAACCTGTGACATGATGTACATGATCACAGACTCGCTGCGCGACCCAATCACCGGTCAGCAAGACACCTCAATCCTGCACGCAAACACGGACTTGTTTAATGCGGCCAGTCTGCCATACGGCAACAGGAGCCTCCGGATGACCATACTGGTTCCGCATCGGAACCATAACACAAGTGACATAATTGTTTCGCTTTCGGAAGATACCTGGGCAGAGTGGCTGGGGCTGCTTCAAAGCCGGCCGTCGATAGAAATCTACCTGCCACGGTTCCGATTCTCGTTTGATACCCTGCTCAACGATCAACTCATTGCAATGGGAATGAGCAGCGCCTTTTCTCCGATCGATGCCAACTTCGACAGCCTCTTTGTCGACTCCGACCCATACGTTGAAAAGGTACTGCACAAGTCATTCGTACAGGTGGACGAGAATGGGACCGAGGCGGCCGCAGTTACCGCTGTGTTCATGGATGAGAGCGCCAAGCCGTATGTGGACTGCGACCGACCTTTTGTCTTTGTCATTCACGAGTCGACTACCGGTGCCATCCTGTTTATCGGACGACTTGCCGACCCATTGTGGGAAGAATAACACACTCCAAACTTGACAGGCACATCTCACCGGGAGTATTGATGGGCTCGTATGTTTGATCCTGCGCTACTTCCGGGGTGGGCCATACCCCTTTTGATTTTCGTTGCCCGTGTGACCGATGTCACGCTTGGAACAGTACGGATCATTCTGGTTGCTCGTGGTCAACGCGCTGTTGCCTCGGTGTTGGGGTTCGCCGAGGTGGCCATTTGGCTGGCGGCGATAGGGCAGATCTTCCGGGATATGGGCAGTATCGAGAACTTCCTGGCCTACGGAGCTGGCTTCGCGGTGGGTACGTACACCGGAATGACGTTCGAACGCCGGCTGACGCTGGGCATGCTGCTGGTGCGTATCATCATACCGACTGAGAATATGGATTTGATTCGCCTGCTCCAGGAAAAGAACTTCCGCATCACCGATATTGATGCCTCTGGCGCCAAAGGCCCCAAGAAGGTCATCTTTTCGGTGATCAAGGCTTCGCGCCTCAAGTCCCTTCTTGACATCGTTGAGAACTTCTCTCCCAATGCCTTCTACACTGTCGAGGATGTCAGGCACGTTCACGAAGGGATCCCGGCAGAGATGAGGCAATCCTGGGGCCGCTATCTGCTGCAGCCGTTCTTCTGGTTTCGTAAGGGCAAGTGACTGCCAGCTTCAATCGGACGTACAGCAGCCCTGCATAGCTTTTGCTTGACCCATGGGACACAAGACCTATCTTGGCTGCAAATGCCAATCGCGCCGCTGGCGCGATTCTCTTTTTTGGCCGTCATATGGGACTTTGTGCCCTCACTTCGTAGCCGGGCCATTCTTTCTGCAACCCGGGATCGCCGTGACCGCATAGTTCATTGTCGCATAATCAGGGTCAATCTGAGAGTAGAGTGTGAATACCAATGTCGCCCTGGTAACTTGGGTGTGAGATCCTGTCCGATACTGCGTCCACCAGTGCCTGGCGAAATACAAACCGTTAGGAGAGATGAATGTTTCGAGTTTTGATCCTGTCGTTGTTGGTTACCGCGCTGGTCATGGGTTGCGGCGGAAATGAAAGCGAAGAGACCGGGGAGGCATCTGCAGAAGTCCAGACCGAAGCTATGACGACCGAGACGGAGGCCTCTACCAGCGCCGGTGATGGGGCCGGGGCAGTGGTTGTTGAGTACTTCACGCTTTTGGACAAGGGAGATTCGCTGGCCGGTGCGGATTATTTCGCCAGCGAAGTGATGCAAAGCCTCGGCAGCGAGGAAAGCTTCCAGGCGGCTCAGGCCATGCAGCGTCAGCAGTTGCAGCAGCGCGGTGGACTGGAGAAGATTGTCGTCATCAACGAACAGACCGAGGGCGAGCAGGCTATGGTGACCTTCGAAATCACCACCGGCAGTGGTTCCGTGGATACGGGCCAGGCGCTTTTCGTGATGCGCGAGGGTGACTGGAAGTGGCTGCGATAGCCTGAGAACACCAACTGTCCCAGACTTGCCGGGCTGCCGAGACTACGCGTTTTCGGCAGCCCGTTTTCTTTGGCGGGCCGAAGCAAATCCTTGAACCGACCGAAGAACTTACCTACCTTCGGTCCATGTCTGAATCACGTCCATCAGTCC
>WJKG01000188.1 GCA_014729205.1 candidate division GN15 bacterium
GTTATGGTCAACAGGTACCGGGTTCGGCTGCAACTGCGCAAACTTCGCGTGCGACGGAGATGTATCAGCATGCCGGCGAGGCAGGCACAGCGGCTGTCAGCGAGGAAGACCACCGTCTCTACCAGCAAATCAGAACAGCACGACTGAAGGGATACGAGGGGGATATGTGTCCTGAATGCGGCCAGTTTACCATGGTTCGCAATGGCACCTGCCTGAAGTGTGACACCTGTGGTGCCACCAGTGGTTGCAGCTGAGGTGTAGTCCTCGCTGCAGCTTGATCGTGAAGGGATGCACGATGTTACCGCTGCCGGCTACGGAAAGCCGGCAGCGGTTTTCTTGTTCAGTGAATGTCGTGGCGTAGTCTCAACACGTCGCCGATACGTATACCTATTGTGCGTTCATCCCTATTCATAGCCGGAGTCGCGGCCCGTATCCTGCACGCGGGATTGTTAGTCCTGATGGCGGTCATACTCGGTACAGCCGCTAACTATGCGGGATTCCTGACTGACGAGACACCAATCTGGCTGTCAGTGGTCCTCGATGCCGTACCTGTCTTATCGCTCGAAGACTACATCATGTTCCAGTCGCTGTCTGTGGGAATCATAGTGGCTCTCGGCACCTCCTTGATACTCAGCCCGACGCTTCGCTATGTCTTGGGTCTGGCAGGAGCGCGGTTGCCAGCCCAGATTGTTCGTTCGATATACTTGCTGGCCTTCTTCTTTGTAACAATCGCTCTGATGGCCGGCCTGATGGTCGTGGGCCAGCAGGCACCTTCACCGTCACTGCTGCTGCTGTTGCTTCAAGTCCACCTCTGGGCATCGGTGGCCGGTCTGGTGGCTATGTTGCTGGCGCTGCTCCTATCCCTCGCCGCGGGACGTTGGTCCGTCTCCGCAGTTAGTGGAGCGAACCAAAGGAGACGTGTTTCAATTCTGAAATCTCTGGTCTTGCCGGCAGGTTTGGGGATCATTGCTGTTGTAACGTCCCATCACGTGGTCACACAGCCGATTGAGCTCACCTGTGCGAATTTTCAAGGCGGGGTGGAAATAGATGGCGTGGCTCATCCTGTCGAGTGGAGCCGGTCCGACAGCACCCGCCTTACCCTTTGGGGTGGACATCACTTCTTTGGCGGCGCCACGCAAGCCCTGGTGCGCGTCAACAGGACCGGCCAGCGTATCAACGTACTTGTACAGTGGCGAGACCGAACCCGCTCACTCAACCGATATCTTATCAAGATCGGTCCGTATCGATGGGTTGAACTCGCCCCGGGGAGTGCCCACGAGCTGGACCCACAGAGCGAATACTGGGAAGATAAACTGCTCCTTGCCTTCTCGGGTATCTCAACCATTTCACAATTGCAAGAGCGAGGTGACACCTTCTCTGTGCAAACAGGTGATACCGTGGATATCTGGGTATGGGCATCGGTCTCCACTAATCCGACGGGACAGGCCGATGATCGGTGGCTTGGCCCCGACAGCACGGGAGCCGTGGCACTCCATCCCGATCCCCGGACAGGTGGTGGTGCGGTGAGTAACTTCAATGATGAATGGCAGCAGCCATACCTCATCAATTGGGGCCCTCAGCCCCCACCATGGATAGAGGTCGATTCACGTTTCGTGAGCCCCTATTGGCCTGCGGAAGACACCTTGGCCATCGGTAGCTTGATCCCATCGGTGATCACCGGCAAGATGATGGGCGATGGCGCCGATGTCCAAGCGGTCGGCAGACACTTTGACGGAATGTGGACGGTTGAATTCTCTCGGCCTGTAAGCACCGGTTCGCCATTTGATCATCCTTTAGACACTGTCTTCACGCTGGATTTGGCTATATCAGACAATAGCCGCACAGGTTTGAGCCGAAGCCTCAAGCCAGTCGAGGTAACAATACCACAGTAATCCGGTATGGGTAGGTAGTTTTCACCCGATCATCTTGATACCAAATATGGTTTGGACAACCAGTTAGCGATTGATTCCAACATGAAGAAGGCCATTATGTTATTCTGCGATAATACCTTAACTCCTTCTGTTCAAGTTTGGCACACATATTGTTTACTATATATGGTGAGTTAGGTGACATTGGGCTCATAGGAGAGGCCGCGGTGATCTTGACCGCCTTGGAAGGGCGGAATGTCAGAGTTACCGCATGGGACGTCACGCTTGAGGACTTGCAGTTCTTGCAATACTTGCGATGATAATGAAAACGCACAGGGATTAGACATAACGTCTGGGGGGACTTCCAACAGCATGCAGCCAGGCATGATTGGGAAGGTAATCCGGTAGTGAGGTGCTCACGCTACCGGATTTTCTTATGCCTGCACCAAGCTCGCATCACACACTACTCGCACACTAACCCGGCCTAAACACACTGATTTTGCTGCATAAAAGCCGTCTTCGCACGCTCAAGCTTGACATTCGCACGGCCGATAAACTTCTTGATGGTAGGCATTCAACAGACACTCGAGCGGTGCCCTGACAAAGGCACGAATACTTCGCATATTCGCCCAAGTGGCTTGCGCGATCACACGGTACTTACGCGAATGCCAGAACAAAAGACCAAACGTTGTGTGCGGTACTGGGCTAATTCGCGCCCTGGTGACTCGCACGCTGATAACGCAGGAGACGGGCCGATTACTGACGCCCGCTATAGATAGACATGACAATGATGACCAATAGGAACATGGCTGCAAGGAGTACAGGGATGAAACGGACTTTGATGTTCGTCGCGATGCTGACCTTGACGATGACTGTTCAGGCCGCGGCGGCCGATATTGTCGGACCGCCCGACGATCCTTTTGATTACAGCCGGATTCAGTCTTTCAGGCTCAGTGATTACAGCGCTTTCGGGGATACCTCGGTAACGATCTCGCAATTGGACCAATCGGCCTTCCCGACTATCGATTTGTATGTGGACGTTCTGGACGACGTCGGGGTACCGGTTTGGGGACTGGAGAATGGAGACTTCTGCGTGACCCAGGACGGAGATAATGTACCGTTCACGGTCAGTCAGATTGAAGCCTCCGGATGTGCCCGGTCAATTGCGCTCGTGATTGATGTAAGCGGGAGTATGAATCTGCCCGAAGATGATCCAGCCATTGGCTATGCCAAGGCTGCCGCCCATGCGTTTGTCGACGACATGGCTGATGATGAGCGAGTAGCGATCATTGCCTTCTCCGAGTGCGCCTCGGTTGCCCAGGGCTTCACCAGTGACAAACAGGCGCTACATGATGCGATCGATGCGCTCGATGCTGAAGGCACCACGGCGCTGTTTGACGGGGTCTGGCTCGGCGTGAACGAAGCTGTCAATGAACTCGATAGCAAGGCAGTGATTTTCTTCGCCGACGGTCTTGAGAATAACTCGGATGCCTGCCAGTATCCACCGGATGGCATCTTCTCGGATAACGACTACACCGACGACTCCACTCTGATATGCGACCTCGCGCGTAGCGCCGGAGTGCCGGTCTACGCTATCGGCGTCGGGGAGAATGCCTGGCCGGATCCGATGATCGCTTTCGCTGAGGGAACAGGTGGCTACTACCAGTTTGCCCCTTCGGCTGTCGATCTCGAGGATATCTTCGCCGAGATCAAGGACAGGCTCTGCAACCGCTATCTGATCAGCTACACCTCGCCAGATGCGCAGGCTTCCGGTGACTGGCACGAGGTTGTCGTCTGTGCCTTCGCGCCGGACTGCAATGTCTGCGACACGGTCGAGTACCGTGAGAACCAGCCTCCTTCAATAGTTGAAGACCCTGCAACCATTGCCCTGGCCACGGAGTGCCAGAATCCCGATGAGGCGTTAAACTTGTGCGCTCAAATCATCGACGATGTTCAGCCGCTGGTGACCGATGTCAAGCTCTTCTACCGCGTGACCGGGGAGGCCATTTACACGACGCTGCAAATGGTCGAGTCTGAGCCCGGCCTGTACTGTGCCGCCATTCCCGACGTGGCGCTGCCCGAGAGCCAGGGAATCGAGTACTATGTGACCGCCTCCGACGGCATGGCGACAGTATCACTGCCCGAGGTGGATCCTCAGGATAATCCGTATACCGTCGCGCTGTGTCCGAACGCCCCGCCAAATATCACCCACGAGCCATCAGGATGTATCTTCGGCTCGGACATGACCGTGAGCGCCACCGTCTTTGACACTACCGACTACGTTGACGTGGTTCGTCTGTACTATCGCGTCGCCCAGAGCGGCGAAGAGTACGACAGTGTCGACTTCATACCCGCCGGTATCGACCAGTACAGCGCCACTGTACCGGGTGATTTCGCCACAGGAAGCGGCATTGATTATGTCATCTATGCCCGCGACAACTGGGGTTTCGAGTCCGAATACGGCCCGGTGATCGTGTCCTGTGAGGACACCCTCACCTGCTATCCGGATCTGCCAGCTCCGCAACTGGTGATGGAGTGTGTGGAAGAGGTCGAGATCAATGGCAACGTTAGCAGTCGCTACAATCTGGGCGTAGGCAACTGGCCGGAGTTCCCGGATTCGCTGTTTGTGCCCGCTCCTGATCTGCCACCATGTGGAGCCAATCACGAGGCCGCACGCTCCTGGGTCTACATCTACGACCAGGACGACAACCGAGTTTATTCATTCTGTGATCTGGCTGATGCAGGAGGACTCAACAATATCTGGTTTGGCGTGCCAGACTTTGAAACTGCGCCCGATTCGGTCTACATTACCATTACAGATCGTCGCTGCGAGATAGACTATACCTCGAACATGGTCGCGACCGCAGATGCCCAGACGGCACCGACGATCACCTGTCCGGGACTGATCGATGATACCATCGTTGCGCCCGGTGCGGAGCTCTGTTTCGACATGCCTGTTGATGGCGACTTCACACTCACCAGCGGGCAGGACTATTGGTCCGAAGATGAATTCTGCTTCACTCCCGATGAAACCATGCTCTATGAGTTTATGGTCATCGCCGAGAACGAGTGCGGTGCCGACAGTTGTGAGCTATCGATCAATGTCACTATCGCTGACACGGCGACAGTGATTCCCACCTGGGAGTGGATTTATGTGCTGTGCGAGGAGCCGATGTTCAACGGCGAGCCCTTGATGGCCGGCGATACAATCCGTGCCTACGATGACGACGGTGTACTCTGCGGCCTCGATGTGGTCGAACCCGAGGGGCATTTCGGATTCATGTTCATCTACCGCGATGATCCGTGGACCGAATGGGACGAAGGCGCCGACATTGATGATACCATTCAATTCACGCTCAATGGCGATTCGGTATTCACCGATCCCGTCATCGTCTGGACTCAGATGTACGCCCGATATGAGCTGTGCAACTTCTACACTGAGCACTGCCGACAGTTGACCCTCACCCCGGGGTGGAATCTGGTCTCCTGGAACGTGGCGTATGCCGACGATCTCGAGGAGTTCATTGCCCCGTTTGCAGAGTGTGTCGATGTGGTGATGACCTTCGATGGCGGTGGTCTGACCTACGATCCTGACCTGCTTGACTTCTCTACCCTGTGGGAGGTTGACTACCACCATGGCTACTGGATTCGCAGCACCTGTGAGGTGACTATCGATATCTGCGAACTGCCACTCGAAGGTGACGAGCTGATACCGGTGTATGAGGGCTGGAACCTCGTTCCGTACTGGCCGCAGGACAGCCTGCCTGTTGAAAATGGCTTGAGCAGCGTGATGGATGATCTGATTGTGGCGCTTGGATTCCGTGACGGTTATGAGATCTACCAGCCCGAGGGTGATCGCTTCTCAACCATGGAATACATGGTCCCCCTGAACGGCTATTGGCTCAAGATACAGGATGATGGTCTGCTCAACTACTGGGGCGATGCTCCGCTGGCCTCGTGGCGACCAGACATCGACGGTAGAGCGACTGCGGATAACAACATTACCGCTTCTCGTCAGTGGATGTCAGTCTACGGTGCGAATCTAACATTGGACGGTCAACGGCTCGCCTCGGGAACGACGCTTGAGTTCGTTACCGAGACCGGTTTGACTTGCGGACGCGGCATCTATCGCGACGGCAGGATGCAATTCACGGCTGTGTACGGCGGTGACGGTGAATTGACAACCTACCCGAAGACCGGTGATGAGGTGCGGGTGCTTGTGGATGGCCGCGAGGTGTACCCGACACTCGAGTGGCAACACCACGGTGATCGCGTTCAGCTTCCGGCCATGGTCTCGAGTCCTGATGGAGCCCCGTCGGTTGTCACAACCTGGCATCTGGATCAGAACTATCCGAATCCCTTCAATCCGACGACTCAGATCAGTTTCGGATTGGGGCACGCCGGTCACGTGCAGTTGAATGTGTTCAACGTGCTCGGCCAGAAAATCAGAACGTTGGTTAATGCCAACTATCCGGCGGGCGATCACACCGTTCTCTGGGATGGCCGCGACGACAATGGCCAGGCTGTTTCCAGTGGCGTGTATCTGTACCGTCTGGAGAGTGGCAACTATATCAGTACGCGCAAGATGCTGATGCTCAAATAGTTGAGCTGCTCACTGAATCCGTACGCTTCGAAGGGACAGAGCCCGAATTCGGTTCTGTCCCTTCTCTTTTTCGGGCGCTTGGGGCATTGCCGAATCTCGTTGTAAATCGGGACCCGACAGTCTGTCCTGGCTGTTGTAGGACAAAGCACAGAGGAGCGCTGAGATTTGTTTATGACAGTCGACATACAACGTCGCGCACGTCGGCTCAATGACAGGAGTCCCAATCCCGGGCCGGTTGCTTATTGGATGAGCCGCGACCAACGAGCACAAGACAATTGGGCCCTGCTGTATGCACAGGAGCTGGCTCGCGAACGACAACAATCATTGGTGGTTGTCTTCAACCTCCTCCCGCAATTTCTTCAAGCCACCTGGCGGCAGTACCACTTCATGTTGGAAGGACTCAGACTTGTGGAGGAGGAGCTGCGGCGCTATCAGATTCCTTTCCTTGTTACCACCGGACAGCCCGAGACGGAGGTTCCGAGATTCGCCAAACGACATGGCATAGGCACGCTCGTTACAGATTTCTCGCCGCTTCGGATTAACCAGCATTGGTACGGTCAAGTCTCACGATCGATCGACTGTGAATTCTGGCAGGTTGATACGCATAACATAATCCCCTGCTGGAAGGCCTCGGGCAAGCGTGAGTACGCAGCCTATACCTTTCGGCCCAAGGTGCACAAGCAACTCGACGACTATCTCACCGAATTCCCGTCGCTGCAGAAGCACCCACACCCCCTGCCGGGAGATAACTCTGCTGTAGACTGGAGACAGCTGGAGACTAAACTGAAGATTGATCGGTCGGTCGGGCCAATCGAAGATGTGAATCCGGGGAATGATGCTGCAATCGCCCGTCTGAAGCACTTCCTTGAGAACGATCTGGCTCACTACGATGAACTCCGTAACAACCCTAACAACAATGTGCAAACCGGTCTGTCGCCATATCTCCATTTCGGACACATTGCGCCCCAGCGAGTAGCATGGGAAGTGCAACGTGAGTCCGGGAGCGGTGCCTCCCGTGAGGCTCTGCTCGAGCAGTTGATTGTCAGGCGGGAGCTTTCCGACAACTTCTGTTACTACTGCCAGGAATACGATTCGTTTGATGCTTTTCCCGATTGGGCAAAGGAGACACTGACCGAACATCAAAGTGATCCTCGCGAGTATGTCTACTCCGGCGAGGAACTCGAGCAGGGCAAGACGCATGATCCGCTATGGAATGCCGCACAGGAGAATCTTGTGGCCCGCGGGACAATGCATGGCTATCTTAGAATGTACTGGGCCAAGAAGATTCTCCAGTGGTCACTCACACCACAAGAGGCCTTGGCACAGGCCATTTACTTGAACGACCGCTATCAGCTCGATGGACGCGACCCGAATGGGTACACCGGAATTGCCTGGTCTATCGGCGGAGTTCACGACCGACCGTGGTTTGAACGCGAAGTGTTTGGTAAGATTCGATACATGAGTTACAACGGGTGTCGACGTAAGTTTGATGTCGAGGAGTATATTGCAAACAGTCAACCTCAGCGAGAGGACACCTGACCCATGAAGGTATACACACTCAAGCGAGAACAACTGATTCGACGGCCGCGCCAGGATGTGTTTCAGTTTTTCGAGCGACCCGAGAATCTGGAGGAGATCACGCCCGGGAACATGGGATTCGTGATCCTGACACCGCGTCCCATTCTCATGAGAGCAGGCGCCGTGCTCGACTACACGGTTCGAGTACTTGGCGTGCGAATCCGCTGGACGACGTTGATCGAATCGTACGATCCACCCGAGCGGTTTACGGATGTGTCTATCAAAGGTCCGTACTCCTTCTGGCATCACACTCATACCTTCGAAGAGGTCTCCGAA
>WJKG01000189.1 GCA_014729205.1 candidate division GN15 bacterium
CTCCAGAACCGCCCCGAGTTCCGTGGTTGGACGCCCAACGACAAGCTCGGGGCCCAAACGACCCGAGCCCTGCGAGGAAGCTGGCAGATTGGTTGCCCACGGCGTGAGCGCCGCGCAACCAGGATGACAGTTGGGGTCCGCTCGAGCGATTGTTAGGCGCCAGACTGGCAGTTGTGCGCCAGGTGCGTTTCGGATTGATCATCTGTCGATGCGGCCCCTGCGCCGAATGACGACTCCCAGTGGGAGGGCGCCACCTGCACTTGCCAGCAGGACGGCGAGAAGCAGGGGGGGGCGGGAGTCGAAGAACCATGCGATGGCCAAAGCGCCGCAGAAGGAGACCGCCGAGATGGTGAAGAGCAGTTTGTCTGACATGTCGTTTTTCCCACCTCCGTCAATACGATTGCCTGCTGGAGCCTAACGTTGAAAGACATGGCCGACGATCCTCTCAGAATCCTTCCCCTCGCAATTGAGGGAATCCAAGGAATCGTGCGAGCCCCCTGGAGAGAGGTGTGCACACCATCCAGATTCGAAGCATGCGTATTACCTCCAACCGCGGTCACAGTGGGGCCCAGAGACGACCAAGTGACCGATTGAGTCATACGAATCCCAAGGACTAACGCCGTCATCAGCAACTGAATACAAAACTCGGTAGGATCCCTGTCGAACCCTGAACCGATCAGGGTAGCCCGCGAGCTTTTCGCAGTCGGGTGGTCGGGGATCATCGGCAAGCCGACAGGTCTTCTCGACGATCGCCTGCCTCAAGGCAATCGGTTCGACACTCTCGAGTTCCTTTGCCGCCGACTCTTCGATCCTGACCCTGTAGTTCGCCACTGGACATCATCGAGCGAACCAGGGTCTCAAAATCGAGATCCGGCTCCGAAGAACGGCCATCGAATGCCTCCAGATCCTCTGCGTCTTCGGCCAACGCCAGCTGAACAGCTTCGTTGACCATATCCGAGATGGAACGATCGGATGCAGCCGCCTTCAGCTTCAGAGCCCGATGGACCTCAGAGTCAAAATGGACGGTAGCTCGGCGTACAACAGTCATGGGAGCAGCAGAACGTCATGACGTCACAGCATCAACGCCTAACGGGAAGCTCAGCGGACACGATGTTTGGCCGAAGGCCAACGTGGCGACCACATTGCCATTCAAGCAATGTGGGTGACACGAATCGGAGTCCGCGGTAGCGCTTGTCAGGCCAGGACACTCGCTCGCCCGCGAATCTCATAGCTACCGATCCATCTTGGAAACCAGAATCGCTATTCCCGATCGGAAGAACCATGGCCAAGAACAAACCCGATCACTCCGCCGCCGGACCCGACCAACAGTGCCGTAATGAACGGATCAAGGAGGGTCGCCCCTATCGTCCACAGGTTCGTCGTCCCAAACTGCGCGAAGTCGTAGCCGATTGCCATTAGGAATCCCAGGAGGACTCCGGTCCAAGCTCCCCCGGAGAACGTGGTTGCTTTGCGCCACTCGACCACAAGGGCCACCAGCAATCCGAACGCCAATTGTCCGCCAAGGATCCACGGAATCGATGGGGACTCCTTCATCACCCCTGGTATCGCCACCGCGCCTTCATCAAACAGCCACACGAACACCAGCCCATAGAGAATCGCTCCAACCAATAGCATCGTGATCGAGCCAGCTGTGACTGCGGCGATGAACTTCTTCGACATGGGCATCACTCCTTCCGGGCGTGCGAAGCTGATTCTAGCGACCGAGAAGACTGGCGCGCGGAACCGAATTGAGGGTCCTCATGGGCGCTGCGGAGAATCGGGGCTGCCGGTTCGCTCAGCGGCGCCAACGGCCCGAACCCTGCGACGGAGCTGGCAGCTTGGTTGCCTCGGCACTTGCGCCGTGCAACCAAGATGACAGCAGTTGGGGTCCGCTGGAGCGAATGTTAGGCGCTGGGCGATTGGCAGTCCATTATCACTTACGCGCCTTCCAGTAGCCCGGCCTGCGACGACCGTGTGCGACCGCGATGATGTAGACCCCCTCCTCGAGTACCTTGTAGACCATATAGAAGGGATACCGGTCAAACACATACCGGCGTGTTCCATGCAGATACGATGGCCATCGCTCGGGAGCGCTTGCGATCTGTTCGAACGCGTGACTCAGTTCATCGAGGAAGTTCGAGGCTGCGCGTGGTAAACGCTCCTGATACCAATCCCTTGACCGTTCGGATTCCCCAACAGCCTCGGAGTCAAATACCAGGGTCCTACGGCTCATCACTCGCGCCGAAGATCCGCTTGCGAGCTTCGGGCCACGTCACAACTTGAGTGACACCAGCCTCAAAGGCGTCCAGGCGTCGCTTGATCTCGCTGGCCCAGGCGGACTCGACCTCGGCTTCGGCGTCTGGATCGAGGCTGTCGAGAAGCCGCGTCGCAAGCTCTGCCCTCTGGTCTTCGGTGAGGTGCAAAGCACGAGTCAGCAGTTCGTTGGCTTCGGTGTCCATGGACTCAAGGTACCACGGGGACGGACCAGGGCGCCTAACGACAAGCTCAGCGGCCGGTACCGCCCGACCCCTGGGCGGGAGCTGGC
>WJKG01000015.1 GCA_014729205.1 candidate division GN15 bacterium
ATCGGCCTGCACCAGCGCGACAACCGTCGCCTGCTGGACACCCTGAGCGAGCTGCGAGATATCGGCAATACGGTTCTGGTGGTGGAGCATGACAGGGAGACCATCGAATCGGCCGATCATGTTATCGATCTCGGTCCGGGCGCCGGGGTCCACGGCGGTGAAATCGTGGTTCAAGGCACGCCCAGGCAAGTAGCCAACTGCCCCCGCTCGATCACCGGGCATTACCTGTCGGGCAAGAAAGAGATACCGGTCCCGGCAGTCTGCCGGGAAAACAACGGCAAACGCGTCAAACTACACGGGGCCTCCGGTAACAACCTGAAAGAGGTCGACGTCGAATTCCCGCTGGGGATTCTGATTGCCGTTACCGGTGTCAGCGGCTCGGGCAAATCGACTCTGATCAACGAGACCCTGTACCGGATTCTGGCCCGCCATTTCTACAACAGCCGCCGGGCGCCTCTTCCCTATCGCAAGATCACGGGCCTGGAACATATCGACAAAGTCATCGATATCGACCAGTCACCAATCGGCCGAACCCCGCGCTCCAACCCGGCAACGTATACCGGCGTATTCACGCCGATTCGCGATCTTTTCGCGGGCCTCCCGGAAGCCAAGGCCCGAGGCTATCAGCCCGGACGCTTCTCGTTCAATGTCAAGGGCGGCCGCTGCGCCGCCTGCGACGGTGACGGTATCATCAAAATCGAAATGCACTTCCTGCCCGATGTATATGTACCCTGTGAGGTCTGCCACGGGAAGCGTTACAATCGCGAGACCCTTGAGGTCCGCTACAAAGGAAAGAGCATCGCCGACGTTCTGGATATGACTGTCGAGGAGGCCCTGCAGTTCTTCGAGGCCATTCCACGCATCAAGAACAAGCTCCTTACCCTCCACAACGTCGGACTGGGCTATATCAAGCTCGGCCAGCAGGCGACCACGCTTTCCGGCGGGGAGGCCCAAAGGGTCAAGCTGGCCTCCGAATTGTCGAAGGTCGCCACCGGCAGAACCATGTATATCCTGGATGAACCCACCACCGGCCTGCACTTCGAGGATATCAGGATGCTGTTGAAGGTCCTCGGCGAGCTGGTCGATCGCGGCAACACGGTCATAGTGATCGAGCACAACCTCGACGTAATCCGCACCGCCGACTGGATTATCGACATCGGGCCGGAAGGCGGCGACGACGGCGGCCGGATAATCGCCGCCGGGACGCCGGAGGAGGTCGCCGAGGCAGGGGACTCCTATACCGGCCGGTATCTTCTCCGGGAGCTGGAGCCGGTAGTCCAGGAGGCTTAAGAGTACAGCACCAGAGCCGGCTCTGCTGAGTCGGTCGACAAGATTCCAGGGCCCGACAGACCTCCACTCCGCCGAGCCTCTGAGCTTCATTGTGGTCGTTTAGGGCGCTATGCGGAAACCGGCTATTCGCACGGCGGCGGCGGGAAATCTCCAAGGAACATATAGTTAACTACGAACAACAGGTCGGAGACGTCAATACTGCCATCGACGTTTACATCGGCCTCGCCCAGACACGGTGGCGGAGGCCCGGATGCGAACATCCACTGGACCATATAGACCAGGTCCTCGATATCAGGGCCGATGACCGGGTCGGCATCGTGGTCGATATCGCCCCGATTGACGCAACACTCGATATCACAGGCATCCCCGACACCATTCTGATTAATATCCTCCTGCCCCGGATTATAGGCCTGAGGACAGTTGTCTTCCCCGTTCGGCACGCCGTCGCCGTCGTCATCGGCGCAATAGTCGCTCGGCGTCAGAGTGAACTCCGCAATGCCCCCCGAGCACACACCGCCGTCGGCCACAACTCCAACAGCTCTCACGCACTGATTCAGGTAGTTATTGAGATAGGCGATGTCCCCAACATCTTCGACTACGAAACTGCATCCCTCGCTACAGTCATCGCAGACGCAGTCCTCAAGATAGTAGATATTGGACATGCACCAGGGATCGTACTCATAGGTCACGATTCCATAGGCTGTCACGCTGTCTCCGACATCGGCGCCGGCCCCTCCTGCTGCTATCAGTGTCACTACCAGCAGCAATCCTGTCACTTTGGTTGTCCTTTTCATCGCTTTGTCCTCCTGTTGGCATCCGTTCAAGACGCCGTGTCCGTTAGGTTAGTTGTCCAGGTCCGGGCTGCGCGACCGCTCAGCCGCTCACACATAGACTCGTGCGGCAAGCCCGGCCATTGTGCCTCTACCTTCGGGACCAAGTGACGATATCGGACTGCGATAAACAAGTGGGGTGGCGATATGGCATTCGCCCTTGCAACTCAAATATACCAAGGCCCGTCTCTTCCTGCAACGGCTTTCTGCTATAGTGCAAAGATTGCGATGAACACCACGTCGGCTAACGGACCAATAACAAACCCGGCCGCTGGTGTGGCGGCCGGGTTGGGGTGCATAAGGCGCGTCCTCCCCGTGTGAGGATTAGATTATTGGCACGGCGCCGGTGGCGGGCCGCCCTGGAACATGTAGACTACCAGGTGCACCAGGTCTGCGACATCCGGACCCGAACCGTCTCCGTTGATGTCGGCCTCTTCCAAACAAGGTGGCGGCGGACCATTGCCGAACATGAAGGCAACCAGATAGACCAGGTCGGCGATATCCGGACCGGCACCGTTGTGGTTTATGTCGCCGACGATGTTGCAGCAGCTCTGACAGCACAGACGTACTCTCAACTCCAGCCAGTCGACCTCGGTATCGTCCTGGAACTTGACATCGAAGTCGCCGTCATGCAACGCCGCCATTACGTTGGTAATACCGGCACTATTCGGAGGCAGGTTATCCAGCTCGAGGCACAGCGTCATAGTGTCCCCCGCCGTCCACAGCGAGTCGCTGCCGCCGGTAGCGATCGAGCGCAGCGTGTTCATACTCATACCC
>WJKG01000190.1 GCA_014729205.1 candidate division GN15 bacterium
CCTACTGATACGCGAATTGATATTTATCATTTGGGAGTTCTGTTTTTACAGCTCGCATATTCTCGCAGGTTGCAATTCACAGAGAAGGAAACACTTGAAGGGAAACCGAGAGAAATGGCTTTACAATTGCCCGCGCCTTATAACTTTGCTTTGGAAAAGGCATTGAGGCGTCATGTTGAGTATCGGACTGCAAATGCAATGGAGTTTTGGCGTGATCTCAATACACCCATAACACAAGCGCCATGAGTAACATTTCATGAAATGGCATAACAAAGCGCTCGTTCGGACGTTTACTACGCTGCGCTTCGTTCACGCCGCACAGCTTAAACGTTAGCGATACAAAGGGCATCATGGAGTGTTTCTTCATGAACAATTAGGACGGCAGAATGCCAAAGGCCTTCTGCCACCATCAGCGCCCCACAAAGTGATTGTCTGAACACCCGGGCGGGTGTACCATTGCGTATGCCTGCCCCGGTCGATACAGCGAAAGCAATACGCCATTTGCGCAAGGCCGATCCGGTCATGAAACGCCTGATCGCCAGTGTCGGCCCGTGCACCGTCGCCCCCTCCAAAACAACCAGCTTCCACGCCCTCTGCCGCGCCATATGCTTCCAGCAACTCTCCGGCAAGGCCGCCACTACCATCTTTGGCCGCGTCCAGACACTCGCCGGCCAGCGGACTCTCACCCCCACCCGCATACTCGAACTGCCTCCGGCCGAGCTTCGAGCCGCCGGGTTGTCGACCTCCAAGGTCGCATTCGTCAGGGACCTCGCCACCAAAGTAGCCGACCGCTCCCTCCACTTCCCCTCGCTGGTCCGAAAGCCCGATGAGCAGATCGTCGAACGCCTGATTACCGTCAAGGGAATCGGCGTCTGGTCGGCGCAGATGTACCTCATGTTCGTGCTGGCGCGCCCCGATGTTTTCCCGATCGATGATCTCGGTATCCGTAACGCCATCGCCCGGTTCTATAATGTGGCGCGGGCAGATATCCCCGCCAGGGCACCGGCCGTCGCGGAAAAATGGCGCCCCTACCGGACCGTGGCCAGCTGGTACCTCTGGGCCGGACTGGACCAGCAGACCCCGGGATAGCCTCAGTTGTCGGAACCTCGCCTGGTGATCCGCCTTCGGCGGACAGGGGTTCCGACCTAATTCAGACTGCCACCGACAACTTCATGTGGACAACCCGGTCTTCAGTCATCGCGAGGAGCGTTGCGGAGCAGCGACGTGGCGATCTCAAGACACGAATCGAAGGCTCGAACGTCCGGATAACCAACAACGTGTCTTGAGATTGCGTCGTCGCTGCGCGCCCAGGGCGCGGCGGTCCTCGCAATGACTTGATGAAGGGCGCGTATCGATTTTTCCTTGGAGCAAAACCCGAAGGCGTTCTGCCATTGTAGATCCTCTTCTACCAAACTGAAACGGCAGAACCCCGAAGGTCGGGATTCTGCCCTACAGTACAGATTATCTCGATAATTGCATACTGGCGCGATATAATATGAATATTATTAATATTAGTCTGAACTTTTTTAAGTTTCTGCCGTATCATGGATCAAATGAAAGGCAGGAATCAGATGATACACGACTGGAACAAGCTCACCCAGATGACCGGCGGCGAACCGGTGATTATCGAACGGGTCCGCTCCGAGGGCTCCGGGATAGCTGTCGAGGGAGCCTTCAGGCTGCCGCCGCTGGCCGAGCTGACTTACGAAGACCAGGTGTTCGTGGCTGCCTTTGTTAAGTGCCACGGTTCAATCAAGCAAATGGAGAAGTATTTCGGGATCTCTTACCCGACAGTCAAGAACCGCCTGAACAAGATCGGCGAGCGGCTGGATTTTGTCGAGGTCGATATCTCGGATGAGCCGGTTGAACCCGAATCGGATGTGCCAAAGCGCGCCGAGGTGCTCGACCGGCTGGAGAAGGGTGAGATCACGCCCGATGTGGCAGTACAATTGCTCAGGAAAGGAAAGTAGGTATGTCGTCAGAGAAACGTCGTATACTGGACTTGCTCGCCCAGGGCAGGATTTCCGCCGATGAGGCCGAGCGCCTGCTGGCAGCCGTGGACGGACCGGAGGCTGCGCCTGAGGCGGAGCAGACTGAAGGAATCGGCAGGAAGCCGCGCTTCTTCTGCGTCAAGGTCGATGCCAGAAACGGCAAGAGCCTCGGCCACGGTCGACACCGTGAACATGTGAATATCAAGATTCCTCTGGCATTGATGAAGGCTGGAGTTAAACTGAGTTCCGTCCTCCCCGGAAGTGCCCGAAAACACGTGGAGGGACATCTCGGCGAGCACGGCCTGGATCTGAAGAAGCTTGACATCGAGGAGCTCATAAAGGTCCTGCAGGAGACGAGTATTGATATTGAGGACGAGGACGAAACGGTCAAGATCTACTGCTGCTGAGAAGGAGTCAGAATGACAGACAAGAGCAAGTGGGAGCGGTTTTTCGACACTCACGCTCCCAAGTACGACAAAGAGGTGTTCGCGCAGAATACCGAGGCCGAGATACCGTTTCTGATCGAGGTGCTCGCACTTGAGAAGGGCGCCTCGATCCTGGATATCGGGTGCGGCACCGGCCGCCACACAGTTGGCCTGGCCCGGGCCGGCTACAAGATGACGGGCCTGGACCTTTCGGCCGGCATGCTGGCGCAGGCTGAACAGCGCGCCGAAGCGGAGGGGGTGACAGTCGAGTTCATCAAGGCGGACGCCTCGCGCTGGCGCGCCGAACGGCAATACGATGCGGTTATCTGCCTGTGCGAGGGAGCCATGTGCCTCATAACTGAGGACGATGATCCTTTTGAGCGCGATCAGCGATTGCTGCGCAATATTGCCGCGTCTGTAAAACCGGGAGGCACATTGGTGATCAACGCCCTCAACGGCCTGAAGATCATTCGCCAGGTGACGGCACAGGACATCACGGACGGGCGCTTCGACCCGGTAACCATGACCGAGCGCAGCGACGCCTCCACGCAGCTTGACGACGGCACCGCGCTTCAGGGAGCTTTGGAACGCTGGTACACGCCGGCGGAGTTTGTACGGATGATACGCGAGGCCGGGTTCGACGAGCTTCATGTGTGGGGCGGCGAGGCTGGCAATTGGCGCCGTGAGCCACCCAGTCTGGATGAATATGAGATAATGGTGGTGGCCCGCCGAAAGGCGTAAAGGTCCGGCAATTCGGTTGCCAACGGTACGTTAACGGCGTACTTTGTACCAGAGCAATACATTAACAGAAGGAGCTACACATGGATTGTCACGACTACAAAAAGGGCGACATCTTCGAATGCCCGGAGTGCGGAATACAACTGCAGGTCATTACCGAGTGCAAGAACACCGCCCATGAATCCGGCGAGTGTGTTTGCCACGATGAATCACAGCCGCAAGCCTGTTTGCTGAGCTGCTGCGGACACGAATTACAGCGGAAATCATAGGTGCTTGACCGCGGCTTTCGAGGCCAATTTCCCCCTTGCTTTTTGGCCGGGTATCGCGTTATTTCTCAGAGCACAGCCGCCCTTTGCCATGTTAGGCATTGCACCGGAACTGAAATCCATAGCAAAGGTGAAACCGGCTAAGGAATGCAGGCAGTAACAATACCTGAGAATAACAGAAGGATGTAGCGATGAAGTTTAGCGATGAATTGCAGGACAATATAGTCATCCTCGATGTATCCGGCAAGATTATGGGCGGCGATGAGACGGCACTGTTCCATGGCAAGATCCATGAATACCTGGACAAGAACAAAAAGAACTTCGTAGTTGATCTGGGCAAGGTGGACTGGATGAACTCGGTCGGGTTGGGCATGCTCATCTCGGCCCTGACAACCGTCAAAAACGGGGGTGGTCGATTGGTGCTGGCCAATATCGACAAGATTGAGTCGATCCTGACTATCACCCGCCTGATCACGGTCTTTGAGCACTATGACACCCGCGAGGAAGCGCTGAAGTCATTCGCATAACACGGCCCACAGCGCGAGAATTCTGCCCCGCTACCTTCCTGGAAGCGGGGCCTTTCTTTTGACATAGCCGACAGACCTCTTAAAAAACTAAGAATTCGCACCGACTGGTGCAACCAACTCCGGGATTGCGCCGTAAAGGTTGAACATGCGCACCATGTTCACAACCCTGGCTGCTTTGCTGATTGCGTTCTCGGCCCTTGCCTCTGACCAGGTAGTCACCGCCCGGGCGCAATTGAGCGAGATCGAACCAACCTTCAAACCGCACCTAACACTTCAGCGAACAGAGCGAGAAATCACCGTTGATGGTGACCTTTCGGATCTCGGTTGGAGGTCTGCCGCTCGGGCGACGGACTTCGTGGAAGTACGCCCCGGCGAGAACCTTCCCCCCGAGCGTAGTTCCGAGGGGTGGATCACCTACGATAATCATCATCTGTATGTTGCCTTGATCGCCCGGGATGATCCGTCAGAGGTACGAGTCACGATGACGGATCGCGACAACATCTTCCAGGACGATTACTTCGGAATCATGTTCGACACCTATGGAGACCTCGCCTGGAGCTACGAGGTGTTGGTCAACCCGCTGGGTATTCAGGGCGACTTGAGAATGAGTCACGGTAACGAGGATCTCAGTTTCGACATTGTCTGGGAGTCTATGGGCCAGGTAACTGACTCAGGCTATCAGGTAGAGATCGCCATCCCCTTCTCCAGTCTTCGTTTCCCGGAAAAGGACGAGCAGACCTGGCGAATGAACTTCTGGCGCGATCGCCGCCGCGATGCGCGGTATAAGTACAGTTGGGCAGCGCAGGATCGGGACAATCCGTGTTTCGAATGCCAGTGGGGCTACGTACACGGCATTACTGGAATCTCCCCCTCAAGCAACCTGGAACTCCTACCGAACTTGATCACCTCGCATTTCGGGCAGCGTACCGATTTGGACGACCCCGACAGTGACTTCGACTACGCGGATCCCGAGGCCGAATTGTCGATGAACCTGAAGTATGGTTTGTCGTCGAACACTACGGCCGAAATGACATTCAACCCCGACTTCAGCCAGGTGGAGTCCGACGCCGACCAGATCACGGCTAACACTACCTTTGCACTGTGGTATTCTGAACGTCGGCCTTTCTTCCAGGAGGGTAGTGAACTCTACAACACCTGGATCAATGTTGTGTATACGCGTTCGATCAACGCACCGGATATCGCCGCCAAGTTCAATAGCCGCAGCGGACGAACCAGCGCGGCCGTTTTGACGGCGTGGGATGACCAATCCCCGGTGGTGGTACCCTTACCGGAGCGGAGTCGAGTCTTCGCCGGCGGCCAGAGCCTGGTCAACATCGGGCGTGTCAAGCACACACTGGGAGAGTCCTCGCACATGGGCCTGCTTGTGACCGATCGGCGTTTCGATGCCGGTGACGGCAGCGGCAGTGTGGCCAGCGGCGATGCGCAGATCCGGCTCAATCAGAACTACCACTTCGAAGTGCAGGGGGCGGTCAGCCACACGAACGAAATCAACGACACCAGCATCTCTTCGAGCATCAATGACCTTTACTTCGACCGCAACAGCCGCTCGGCGGCATTTGACGGTGAGTCGTACTGGGGCCATGCCGGGTATCTCTCGCTTGAACGCGGCGGGCGCCATTGGAACTTCGACATAGACTACTTCGAGTACTCACCAACCTTCCGTGCGGACAACGGCTTCATTAGTCGCAACGATCAGCGCTCTCTCGACATCTGGACGGGGCTGATCTTCAGACCAAACCGGGAGGTACTGCTGACCTATGAGCCCCAACTCAGCGTTGGGCGTATATGGGAGCACGACGGTCAGTTTCGTGATGAATGGCTACGTCCGTCGATATGGATAGAGCTGGTCGGACAAACCAATCTGTATATGCACTATCTGATCAGTGAGGAGAAGTTTGGCGGTCGATTGATCAAGGGCATCAGTCGATTCAATATGGATGTCAATACTGCCTTCACTCAGGTTATTCGTGGCGGGTTCTATTATGGTGAAGGACGCACCCTTTATCGCGACTTCGATGATCCTCGTCTGGGTTACTCGCGCGACTTTGGATTCTGGCTGGAGTTCAAACCATGGCAAAGACTTGTCATCAATCCCAGAGTGAACTATGCCCGAATGGACGAGCGTGAGTCCAGTGAAGAGATCTACGAGGGGTACATCGTTCGCAGTCGGTTCAACTACCAGTTCACACGCAGTCTTTTCGTGCGATTAATTGTGCAATACAATGACTTCGGCAAAGACCTGTCGTTCGAGCCACTGTTGACGTATCGAATCAACCCCTTCTCGCTGTTCTATATCGGCTCCACGCAGAATTACTACGCCGATTTAGCAGAACAGGAGATCCCGACCACTCGCCAGGCGCAGCACTACTTTGCCAAGTTTCAGTATCTATTCCGTATCTAAGCCCGGCCCGATGCCAGTTGCACCCCATAGGCATCAGGGGTATATTCCGGCTACCTATGGGAGACCCTCGAATCGCAAGCATACGTCTGGTGCTGGCGCTGACCTGGCGACTGGTACTGACGGCTGCGGTACTATCTTTCGTCTGTGATGCAGCCTTTGCCGTCGACTGCTTCGCCGAGCAGCAGACAGCGAAGGCTCCTTCGATCACCGACCGCCTCAACTGGCAGCTTCGAATTCACCCACAGGTGTTCACGACCAGTCTTAAGTCGCAGTCTGCTGACACGGTCGACCGTAACGTGTGGCAGACCTTCACCCATGACGTCAGCTACGCGGCAGGTACCTTCTGGAGTGACACAAAGCATATCTACTCTTCACCTGCTCGTATCAACACTCGCAGTGCCCTCTGGCTGGGTGGGATAGCGGCGGTGGGAGGCGTGCTGTACGCTTTTGATCAGGAGATTCTCGATGCGCTGGTGCGCAACCGACACGAGTTTCCGCTCAAGCAGGTTGTCGATGTTGGCGAGGAGATCGAATGGGTCGGCGATGGTAACGTCATCGTCAGGTACATTATCGCCACCATGGGAGCCAGCTACCTTATCGGACTTGATCCGCTCACCTCAGTAACGGCAGAGTACCTGGAGACCTACTATCTAACTTCGAGTATCCGACAGATCGGGCTGACATTCGTGGGCAGGACCCGACCCCGGATCGGCGAGGGTCCATACAACTTCGAGTTCGATGAGGGGGGCTCGTTTCCCTCGGGCCACATGTCCAATTTCCTGCCCCTGGCAAAGATACTTGCGCACCGTGTGAATCACTGGGCCTTCAGTACGCTGGCCTATAGCCTGGTCGCCACCACTGGTATCCAGCGCATTACCAGTTTCAATCATTGGCCCAGCGATGTGTATGTAAGTGCGGTGTACAGTTGGGTGATTGTCGATGAACTGCTCAAGCGTCACTGGGACAATAAGGTTCAAGTGGCCCCGTCAAATCTCGGTAAAACCGACACATCCGGTCTAATTTTGGTCTGGCGGTTCTGAGTGTCCCTGGAATTGGGCGGGCCGGTAGTGGTTTTCGCCCGTTCAGGCTTGCATTTGGAACGCCGACTCATTAGTAATACTGTGTGAACAGGGAAATTCCAACCGTAAGGAGAATATGGTCATGATTGACAAGATCGAAGAGCTATTGGGCCAGGACAAGGACCTCCTGACTCACAAGTGCAAGACGGTCGACAAGTCTCAGTTGCATCTGCCGGGACCGGATTTCATGGATCGTGTGTTCGCTCACACAGATCGCTCTCCGGCCGTGATGCGTTCCATGAGCCAGCTGTTTAACACCGGACGTCTCTCCGGCACCGGCTATCTGTCCATTCTGCCGGTCGACCAGGGCATTGAGCACTCCGGCGGCGCCTCGTTTGCCCCCAATCCGATCTACTTCGATCCGGAGAAGATCGTGGAACTGGCGATCGAAGGTGGTTGCAACGGGGTTGCCTCAACCTTCGGTGTACTCGCTGCAGTAAGCCGCAAGTATGCGCACAGGATTCCGTTTATCGTCAAGCTGAATCACAACGAGATGCTGACCTACCCCAATGACTATGATCAGATCATGTTTGCCAATGTCAAGGACGCGTTCAATCTTGGCGCCGCTGGCGTTGGAGCCACCATCTATTTCGGCAATGAACACTGCAGTCGCGAACTGCAGGAGGTTGCCGATGCTTTCAGCTACGCGCATGAACTCGGCATGTTTACCGTCCTGTGGTGTTACCTTCGTAATCCCGCCTTCAAGAAAGACGGTACCGACTATCACACGGCAGCAGACCTGACCGGCCAGGCCAACCATCTCGGCGTGACGATCGGGGCTGACATCGTCAAGCAGAAGCAGGCCACCACCAACGGTGGCTATACGGCTGTGGATTTCGGCAAGACGCACGACAAAGTGTACAGTGACCTGACCAGTGACAACCCGATCGATCTGACTCGCTACCAGGTGGTCAACTGCTACATGGGGCGTATTGGTATGATCAACTCTGGCGGCGCCTCCAAGGGCAAAGACGATCTTGCCCAGGCGGTTCGCACGGCGGTGATTAACAAGCGTGCCGGTGGCACCGGGTTGATTTCGGGCCGGAAGTCATTCCAGCGTCCAATGAAGGACGGTGTTGAGCTGCTTAACACTATCCAGGACGTCTTCCTCACCAAGGAAGTGACAATAGCCTGACGGCTCGCGAGAGCAATCGAGCATAAGAAACGGGCAGCCAAGGAGGCTGCCCGTTTTTCGTTTGGAGAATATGATCGAATCTGGTCCACGACCTCTATTGTGTGTACTCCAACTGATAAAGATCCCTGGCCAGCTTGCGGTTCTGCACCCTGACCAAAAAATAATTGAGAGCCAGGGCGGCCCCAAGCATCCCCGCCCAGATCAGATAATTGTAGCCGACAGAGGAGACTATCACGAACGGTATGACCGGAATCACGGCCAGGAAGAATGACATCACATTGCGACCGGCCGAACCGGAGGCATTCTTCTCCGCCGAAAAGGGCAGACCGGCACCGGTCAGGTGGATGAGGGACAGGATCACCAGAACTAACACGTACAGCAGACCCGCATGCATGACAGCATGCAGGGGATTGCCGTAGGACCACCAGAAGATGCCAATCACCATCAGCATGGCGGGAAGCATGAAGATCACCTGTACAATTCGCTTGCCGGCCAGCACCAGTTGCACCCGATCGCACGGGGAGGCATGGAAGGCCCACGAGGCGGCCGCGTGAGTGGAGAAGCCGACAGCCCCCTGAAAGATCATTGGCATGATGGCAAAGGCAAAGACTATGAAAAAATTCGATCTCGAGGACTTGACTGTCTCAGCCATCAGGAACGGGTCGGGCATCTCCATACCCTCCTTCCAGCCAAGTAGCAAATACAACACGACCAGCGGTATGGCCGAGAGAATTGAAAGACGGAATTTCATGTCGTGCTTGAAGTGAGACCAGGTCAGCAGCAATGCCACCCGATCCTCGGGCCGAGTCGTACCCACCAGTCGTTGAACCCAGGGAGTGCGGGCAGCCCGTCCGGGGGTCTTGATGACTTTCTGATCCGGCGTGGACTTCTGCTCAGAGAGCGATTCAGCGTAGTTCATGGACAGGTTTCCCATCCCCAGCCAGACCAGTACTGCGAAGAGCACCGTTCCGCCTGAGGCCAACACCAGGTCGAGTTGCCCTGCCTCTCCAATGACCATTCGATACCAGCCCATCAACCAGTTGGGCGGGAGCAGATACATCCACCATACACCGGCGATATCAAGCCCTTCCAGCACGTTACGCAGCTGCTCGGTAAAGGCAAAGTAGCCACCATAGACGACAAACATGAAGATCAACTGCACATAGCCGAGAATCCGCTCCATGCGTCCCCGCCCGATTGTATTCATCAGGAAGGTGTACAGGTTCATTACCAGTACGGCAGCGAAGACGCAGGAAACAGCATAAGTGACAATCAGCAGTAACACGTATCCCGGCCCGGCTGCAATGCCCATGATCAGCGCCGGCAGTACGGTCAGCGCGAGCATCAGCATGGCCACATAGACAAACAGATGCAGCATTTTCGACACCCAGAAGGTGCGCGAGCTAACCGGATGGGGAGCAATGATGTAATAATCGGTGGGGGAAATCAGGATATTGCCGAACTCCAGCAGAATCTGGAATGCCACGAAGAGCATGCTGGCCGTCGCCCCCAGAACAATGGCCGAGACTTTGTCGGGCAGGGAAGTCAGGATCGAAAGCATGATACTGAACAGGAAGTTCATCGCCAGCACGAGCAGCATTGGTGGGAACTTGCTCTTTTTGTTGCCAGTGAAGTCCCAGGGGTTGTTAGCGCCGCGCCAGTCGATGCGCAGCGATGCTCTCAGCATCGTACGAACTTGATACCAGTCTATGGTCTGCGACTGGTCAACCATCGCTCTTCTCCGGTGCTTGCCCACCGGTCTCAGCCCGGATGATCTGGACGATCTTGCGCGCTTGATCATCGGAGTCCGAGGCCCCGGTCAGCCGTCCGAAAGCCTCGTCGAGCGAGGCGAGTCCGGTCGTGTCCGCCACTTCCTTTGGCGTGCCGGAGAACAGCTCCTTACCCTTATCGATGATGAGCAGCCTGTCGACCAGACGTTCGACCACTTCGAGGATGTGACTGCAAAAGATCACGCCCTTGCCGGAGCGTGCTGATTCGCGGATGATTTCTTTGAAGACCGCTACGGCGTTAGCATCGAGTCCGGAGAAGGGCTCATCGAGAATGATCAGGTCAGGATCATGCAGCAGGGCGGAGGCGATCAG
>WJKG01000191.1 GCA_014729205.1 candidate division GN15 bacterium
CAGATCATGGAGAAGCTGCAGCAGATCCAGAAGCTCTTCGAAGACGTAGCCACGCCAGAGATGCGTGAGGCGCAGAAGAAACTGATGGAAGCACTCAAAAAAATGGATCGGCAGCAGCTCGACCAGGCCATGCAGGACTTCGAAATGAGCCAGGAGGAATTCCTCAAGCGTCTGGAGCGCACCCTGGCCCTGCTCAAGAAAATGCAGGTAGAGCAAAAGATGGAGGCCATGATACGCCAGGCCGAGGAGATCCTCGAGCAACAGGAGATGGTCAACAAGAATACCGACTCCGCCCAGGACAATCAGCTTCCCAACCTGAGTCAGACAGAGCAGGACAACAAGGAGGCGCTGGAACAGCTCAAGAAGGACGTTGCCGATTTGAAGAAGTTGGCCCAGCAAGCCGAGATGGAAGCCAATGAATCGCTGCAGAAGTTCTCCGAGGCGGTTGAAAACACTGACGCTCAGCAAAACATGCAGCAGATGTCCGAGCACCTGCAACAGTCGCAGCGTCAGCAGGCATCGAAACAGGGCTCTCAGGCTCAGTCCAAGCTGCTTCAGATGCTGGACAGTATGCAGCAGCAAATGCTGGCCATGACCGGCGGCAACCAGGACGAGGCTATGAAACAGATGCGCACTGCACTTCGCGATGCCAACCACCTGTCCAATGAACAGGAACGGCTACTCAAGGAAGCGGCCGCCATGGATCGACGCTCTACCATGCTCCGTGAACTGGCACCCCGGCAGCAGGATCTGATCAGTTCCTGTAACGGGTTGCAGAACCGCTTGCTCGAGTTGAGCAAGGAATCCCCGTTCATGGCGATGGAAATCCAGCAACTGGTCAACGATGCCATCCAGCAGATGCAGTTGTCTATGGAAGGGCTCGATAACGCCTTCGGCCGCAATGCTGAGCGTTCGCAGCAGCAGGCTATGAGCCAGTTGAACAGAGCTTCGCTACGACTTCTTGAGTCAATGGAACAGCAGAAGGAGTGTAACTCGGGCGCCAACTGCAATAAGAACATGGCCAAGCTGGAATCCCTGTGTAACAAGCAGAATCAGCTTAACCAGCAGACTCAGGGGCAGTGCAACAAGCCCGGGCAGACTGGCAATGGCGCCTCCGGAAACCCGCGTGCCGGTCAAGGCGAGCAGCAGTTCCGCAGGGGAGAGAACGGTTTCGAGCGTCTGGCCGGACAACAGGGCGCCATCCGCAAATCACTGGAACAACTGGCCCAGGAATTCGGCAATTCCCGGCAGGTCATGGGCCGTCTGGATGACATTGCGAATGAAATGAAAGAAGTCGAGGAGGCACTCGCCGAAGGCAGTGTTGGCGAAGAGACCCTTGAGCGGCAGTTGAAGGTTTACTCGCGCATGCTTCAGGCGACCCGATCGCTGCAGCGCAAGGACTTCAGCGAGCAGCGCAAAGCAGAAAGCGCCACCGAGAGCCAGGTCTATATGCCACCGGCGCTCCCCGCAGATCTTCTCAATGATCGCGGAAAGCTGGAAGACCGCCTCAAGCAGTATCTGGGGACAGACTATCCGGAACAGTACGAACAACAGATCAAGGCCTATTTCAAGGCCCTGCTCAATATGGAAGCCGGACAGAACCAGAGTGAAGGAAGCCTCGACAACTGATGAGACTGCAACCACTGCACAAGTTTGATTCTCTTGCACTGGCGCTGTTGCTCTCGCTTGGCGTGCTCTTTGGCGGCAATGTGCTGGCCGACGAGCAACCCGAGCAAGAGCCCGAGGCAGCTAAGCGGTCGGCACCGGAAGGCACCGTCAGAGTTCAGCAGCCTGACTTCGACAGGTCGCTGAGAGATCCTGAACTCATCGAACAACTCAATCTGGCCCGTCGGCTGATGCGTGCCCAGAACTACATGGGTGCTTCGGCAGTGCTGGAGGTACTCTATGAGAAGTACCCAAAAGACGTCCGCGTTTACTCGCAGTTACATACCTGCTACCTGGTATTGCAGTACTACGATAAAGCCGTGGATCTCAACAGGCGGATGGCCGAGACTCATCCCAACACCACGCGCTATCTGCTCAACCTGGCCCAGGTCTACACGCGAAAAGGCGCTCGTGATTCGGCATTGACAACCTACAAAAAGACAGTTGCGCAACTCGAAGGTCACCCACCTCATTCGTATAATGCCGTTATCAATAGCATGCTGGACTACGGTTTCGCTGAGCGCGCTCTGGAAGTAATTGACCGAGTAAGATTAGAATCCGAGCAGCCCGATGCCCTGACGCTGGAACGGGCCGAAGCGCTGCAAATCCTCAAGCGATACCGAGAGGCAACCGCTGAGTACTTCACGGTCGTCGATGATACCACTCGACTCGGGTCCGACGCTCGCAAGAAGCTCGATGAATTGCTGGATTTCCCTGACTCCGCGCCCGCCACCGAGGAAGTTTTGCTCGAATACGCCAGCGGTGATTCCGCTCGTCTGGAAGCTGTGGAACTACTCTCTTCCTATTACCTCAAGGATGACCGGTTCGATAAGGCCTTCCAGTTCGCGCAAGTTCATGATTCGCTGAGCGGTCGCAACGGCCGCTCGCTGGTGACATTCATGCGGCGCTGCCAGGACCGGAGCATGTACGCCGAAACCGCTGAGTTGGGCCGCTATGTGCTGGACCACTATGACACTCTCCGCCACGCCCAGCAGTCTCGATTTATCCTGGCCGAGGCATACGCAAGTCTGGGCAAGTATGATACAGCAATGGCCCACTATGACACCATTGCCACCAGCTACCCCCGATTGGTCGACAAGGCCATGGCGCTCTACCAGAAGGGCCGCATACTGCTTGACCACCTCAATCGGCCGGATCAGGCCCTGGCGCTCTTCGATTCTGTCGTCACGCACTATCACGGGGGAGAGGGCTACATTCGGTCGCAGTTGGCAGTCCCCTATTGCCATCTCCGTCAAGGTCGATTGCTGCAGGCAAGTGATGCCTTCCAGGGATTGCTCAAGCGTCGCCTGACACCCGACATGACCGAGGAAGTCATGTACCATATTGCCCTCATCAAGTTCTTCGGAAAAAATCCGGATTCTGCACGAACTGATCTCAATCGACTGCTCGTGGAGCATCCCGATGGCTATTTCATCAATGACGCCATCGGTCTACTCATGGTGATGGATGAGGCCGGGGACGACGACACCCTGCTGTATGATTACTCCAATGCCCTGCTCTTCGAACAGATGCGACAGTATGACTCAATGGTCGCCAAGCTCGAGAGCGTCGTAGAAGCCGAGAATCAGGCGCTGGCGGATGTTGCCCTCTATCGTCTGGCCCGGGTGAGCTTCGACCACTTTGATACCACTACGGCTATGGGCTATATTGATCGGCTGACCAAGGACTTCCCGGAATCATACTACACACCCTTCGGGCAGAAGACTCGTGCCGATGTGCTCATGTCTGACCCCGATACCCGCAACAAGGCGGTGGAGATCTACCGCGAGCTGCTCAAACAGCACCCCAATTATCCGTTCGCATCAGCCGTGCGTGAGATTCTCCGCCAGGTTGAAGTAGATCAGAATATCGGGTAAGGGCGGTCTCTGTAGCTACCACGCGCACGTCCGAGGCCTCATAAACCTATCCAACGGCACATTTTATGGGTTGAGATTTGATTACCCCGTGTTATATTTGGGGCCGTATTACATCAGGCAGAGTATAACAGACAGAGTCAGCCGATCAATCACGTCAGTCTTTGTCTATCTTAAACGGAGGATGATTTGCCCACATCACCATCTGCGCCCAAACCGGGCTTTGATCGTGTTAATGCCTATATAGCTTTTGGCGTATTCGTGATTTCGTTCATTGTCTACGCCATGACGGTTCAGCGTACGTTTTCATTCTGGGACTGTGGCGAGTTCATTGCCTGTTCGGCCATTCTGGGCATTCCACATCCTCCGGGCACACCATTGTTCATTATTCTGGGACGCATCTTCTCGGTGATACCGTTCGTCGAGGATATCTCCCACCGGATTAACTACATCTCGGTGATCGGTTCGGCTTTGACCGCCATGTTCAGCTACTTGCTCACAGTGCGGCTGGTCGGCTACTTCTTCGGCGAGAAGCGTCATGAATCCCTGAACCGCTATATCGCATACATAGGTGGCATCGCAGGAGCTTTCTTCGTTGCCTTTTCCGATACCAACTGGGCGAACTCGGTGGAGGCGGAGGTGTATGGCCTGGCCTTGGCCATGTCGGTGGCTATTGTCTGGTTCACGGTGAGGTACTTCGAACAGCGCGGCACCGATGCCGCCACTATCTCGATGATGATGGCGGTCTACCTGGCCACCCTGGGTATCGCGGTTCACATGTCAGTGTTCCTCGTGCTGCCCGTTTGCGCTATTTTCTTTGTACTCAAGCGCAGTGCGAGTGCCAGAGACTGGGCGATCCTGTGCGGCTTCTTCGTTGTCGAGTTGCTCATGATTCTCCTGTTCTCCAGCGGTGGAGGCGGCGCGAGCCTTTTCTATGTCATCTCGGCCATTCTCGCCGTAGCACTCGTCCTCTTGCTCTATAAGCAGATTCGCTGGGGTATTCTGATCGCATTGGTCTCGATCGGCAGTGTCATGATGTCGTTCACGGTCTACGGCGAGGTACTGCCGGTTGCTGTAGCGGGGCTCGTCATTCTCGGTCTCATCGGCAAGAAGTATAACGTCAACGTAAACTGGAAGGGTGGCCTGCTCCTCGTACTGGTGGCTTTCATTGGTCTGAGCGTTCACTTCTTCATTC
>WJKG01000192.1 GCA_014729205.1 candidate division GN15 bacterium
CAACATTCCTGAACCCAACTCATAGGCCTCGGTACCCTCGGTAATCTCAACCTCAAAAGTGGTTTCGACACCGGGAGCTATTATATCCGGCAGGCCGTTGGGGAAGTCAATGTTAAGGGCCGGCGGAACGACCGTGCAAAGAGCCTTGATGCAGAAGTTGGCCGTGCTGTCATCGTTGGTCAAGTCATACCAGTCGCCACCAACACTATAGAAACTCTGGCCCGGTTCAGCCGAAGACTCGACTATCGTACGATAGTCCGCACCCAGAAGCACGGGGACGTCGCTGGTGCGATCAAAGGCATGACCACCAGTGGATAGCTGCAGGTAGACATAGAAGTCATCGCCGGCAGGCAGATCTAGCGGCGTGGGCAAGTCCACCGTATGGAGCCCTGTGATCGCAAAACTACCACTGGTGGTGGCAAGTTCATCGAGAAGCTCGCCGCCTTCGAAACGGTCATAGACCTTTACGGTGTAGTCGACATTGTTCAGGGCCGTGAAAAAGTTAACGGCTTCCATGACGTGGTTGCCAGTCGCAGTGAAAGCATTGAACGCCTCCGTAGCACTGGTAACAGTGTCACGCCAGCCGTGGTAATCATGGTAATAGATATAGTCGTAGGGCATCGGAACAACGTTCTGGAACGATACTGCACCCATTTCCACGTGCTGACAGCAGTGATTATCGTAGTATGAAATCCACATATAGCCATTGTTGCCCCAACTGGAACCCCAACTGTTCTTGACCAGCCAGGCACCCGGCTGTGGCGCCTGCGTAATCTTGTTGTCATCCCAGCCGACCACGGCAACAGCGTGGTTGGGATCGAGAGAGCTGGTTGGGGGCTGGTAGTGGATGTAGTTACTGATGAACGAGCCGTCATAGCAGAAAGCCACGGCCAGGACGCCCTCGGTCATGATCTTCTCTTTAATGACGTCGATATTCTCCAGGTTCGGTCCGGCCACCAACCACTCAACATCGCGTGGGTAGTAGTAATGCCAGGAGCTATCTGCCCGCGGCGGAGCCGGGGTATGGGACTGACCGTCGACATCGCGCACGGCACCCTCACCACGTGACAGGTAGGCCGTGGTCACGCGATAGTCACCACCCTGGTGCACGGTCAATCCGCCGCCGGTGGGCGGGTCGGTGTCATCGTTATTGTGCTGGTTAAAGCCGTTCCACCAGTCCAGGTGGTACTCGGCCAGGTTGGGCTCACCGGTTTCGCCGGCGGCACTCCAATTGCCGGTCATCAGGAGGTTGCCCTCCATGGCCGCCATGGCTCCATGGGTCCAGCAGGTACCATCGATTTGGCTCTTGACCGAAGTTACGTAGTTGACTCCGCCGACATCGCGGAGATCGAAAGTCGCCGGTGGCTGGGCAATGACCGAGCTAACGGTAAACAAGCACAGCAACAGGCCAATAGCGATTGGGGGTAAGACTGTTTTCATAGCGCTTCTCATACGGGTGAGTGGGTACAGTTTGCCGTAATATAATGATAAATCAGCGGTTAACAAGAGCAAATGCTCTATGAAGACGATCTCGCGAACAGCTCTTCGGCAGAAGCTAGTTCTTCGGAGCTATAGTACGTCCCCGGTAAATGACCTTTGGAGGCTCCTGGGCGACCAGTCTGACAGCCGTCATTCGATGTTCACACCATTCATAGCCACCCTCCCAATCGGTTCGAGCGACTGGTCGCATGAACTGAGCAATCACTCCTGTTTCGTCGGCAGCAACCCGACACACGCAACCTGCGGGACAGGTTCGCTCCGTGGTGGATATGGAATCGGCGGGTTCAAGCAGGAAACGGTAGGAGCGGTCATTGTATTCCGAAACCAGAGTAAGGCCGTCGCTGGTGGAAGTGATATCGAGACGATCAAACTCACCAAGACTTATACCGCTGACCGCGGTGAAACCCTTCTCTACAAAGAACGTCCGAACCACGCGCTCGATAACTGCGCGTTGTTTCTCAACCTCCTCAGGATAGTCGCCGCTCAACCATATGGTGACCAGGGTATCATCGGCCTGATTGAGGTAATGGATACTGAGTTCTTCGGCACCCCCGTGGCGGTACTCTTCGACCGAAGCGATATAGTCGCCCCCCTCTGTTCCTTTTAACAGAACCGTGTTGTGCATCAACGGGGAGCTGTCGGTTTCTGCCTCTACCCTCTCCTGCAGTGTCCTGGATAGGTCTCCGGCCCCTGCCAGGACTGACACCTCGCAGTCAACCGTTTCCGTGCTGAAATCGATCACCTCGTCTGTGATTGTCGTCTGAGCATCCTCCTGACCACAGGCCGGAAGGCAGCACAGAAGAGCCAGAACCAGAAATAGCTGCTTGTTCACTTTGATAGAACCTCATGCTGGTGATCAGAACGCACCGTGCCGGCCTCTCAACTGAGCCATTCCCCCGGCCAGAGCGGCGCCGGGATCGTTCTTACGGCCATGCCGAGTGCCGGGATGAGCCGCCCTGTAAGCAGCGCGGATCTCATCATGCCCAAGGATGTGATACCACTCGATGTCCTCACGACGCCGTCTGATGTTCTCAATCAAACGATCAAGATACCACATCTGCTGTTCAGTGAAGTGATATCTGTCGGCGGAGTGATGCCCAATCACGTCAATGCCAATGTAAGACCGGTTTTACGCCTCCCGTGGACGGTTGTTGGTGTGCGTATTCGTTTGTGGAGCGCCGGCTCCCCCGCTCCGTTCGGCTTCTACTGTGTCCGGTTCTCGACTGGCTCCGGCATGGTTGGTCCGCTGCTCCTCATCGACCGTAGCCACTATCTCGCCGTTGCGCTCAAGGTGATAATGATATCCAAGCCGGCGCCGGCGATCCAGTTGGGCAAGGATTCGCAAACACAATTCAGAGGCACCCCAGTAAGTGTTGTCGCTGAGACAATTGGCGCCGCTCTCATCAAGAGCATTGCGCAACAAGACTGTGCCTCTGCCTCGACGTTCACTGATGAACTGGCCTGAGTTATAGTGAATCACTACTCCCCGCACACCAGCTCCCCTGCGACTGGTACCATTGGTCCTCACATCACTCTGGCACTCTTTCACCTTGCGTACCGCCCAGAGGGTGACATCGGGCTCTTCCGACGCCACATTCCAGAGATGTG
>WJKG01000193.1 GCA_014729205.1 candidate division GN15 bacterium
GCCTGCTGCCGCGCCTGGTCATACTCGGGATCCAGCTCCAGCGCTTTCTCCAACGACTTGAGCACTTCCGCGGGTTTGCCGATCCTCGCCCACACTATGGCCAGATCATTGAAAATTGCCGGTTGGTCTGGATGCAATGATGCCAGTTTTTCAAACACGGCGCGGGCTCGATCGAGTCGACCCCGCAGCAGATTCAAAAGACCAAGATTGTGGTTGGCATCGTAGTCGTCGGGCGAGTTGTTCACGGCCCGTGTGAAGTGAGCCTCGGCGTCGTCCTCTTTGTGAAGCGAAAGAGCTACCAGCCCTGCCGCAACACTGGTTTGGCACCCTTCGGTCTCGACTTCGGCCAAACGACAGAGATACGGATAGGCATTTTCGAGATCATTGTCGGCAAGATAAGTGTTCGAAAGCTCGCGGAGATCGTCTGTAGTCGCCTCACCCCGGTCGAATCGCTGACGTAGGTCTGCTACCTGCTTCATATCCATATGCGAAATCCCATTTCAAGCGGTTCGTTCCCTGAACCGCAGTCTTCTGGCTTTGGACCTGTCCTGGTCCCGATCAAGCACCAACTGTGTCGAGTTGTCTGGTCTCTTCAGACATCTCGTCGAGAGCATCCATCAAGGAGTGATTCACACTGTAACGCGAGTTGACCAGCACCAGCTGGCGACCCTGGCTGTTCTCGGTATTGATCAGAATCGGTCCCTGGAGGTTGGCTGACATCTCTCGCGGATCGCCGGGGAACGTGACGATCACGTATGTCTCCACCATCTCCACCCGTGAGATACTCAGGTCGGCCACTTCCTTGATGTTAACCTCGATTCGGTACTCCGGGAAAAACACTACCGGGTTGACCACGACAAAGCCGATCGATTCGTTTTCAATCGACTGCAGCCAGAGAAACGGCTTGAGTTCGTCCAGTTCGATCAGACAAAACGTCCGCAGCTTCTCAAAGCCGAGTATTGGCCGGGTCATGGTAATGATCTTCTCGCCCGGTACCTCGATTTCTCCAAAACGTGTGTGCTTTAGCAGCATCAGCAAATCCCTTTACTCTATATCCTATGCGAGAAAGTCCAATAACGATGGTTGCAGGATCTTGGCGGTGGCCATAAGCGCCGACCTGTAGCTGTTCTCGTAGCTCGCCAGATCGGTCACTGCCTGCGAGATATCCGCATCCTCAACCTCGGAGAGCAACTCCGTGAAAGCGATATTCATGTCTATCAATCGATAATCCGTGGTCTCCAGGCGAATAGCCCGAGTACCGATGGTCGACCGGAATTTCAGTATATGGTTGATCGAGTTCTCGAGGTTCTCGATCAGGAGGCCAATTCCCTCCTGGTCATTCTCCTTGAGAGCTTCCTCAAACACCAGCAGGGAGCCCAACATGTCGCTGGAACCAAAAATGCCGAGATTCTTGGTCGTTACCGCCGAGCCTTCATCGGTTATCATCAGTGAGCGATTGGGATCGTCGTTGACTATCTGTATGCCGCGTCCTGATGGATTGATGGAGGCCGTGATATCAAGACCTGATGTGTTGAAAGCATCAAGAATATCCTGTACAGTGCCGATCGATGGATCCGAGAGATCAACCACCCTCGATTCATCACCCTGTTGAACAACCACCCGCTCCATCTCCAGGCCAAAGCCAGACTTGAAGTGAATGACACGATCAGTTGCCTTCAGCAAGGGATCCAGGTCATCGCCAACATAGTCGTTCGTAAACTCCGCCTTGATTCCAAGATCAGCGGCGGTAGTACCCGCACCGACCTCTTCGACATTGAAGCTCACCAGTGGATCGAGGTCCGCACCGACAATCGATGCCACACCATCCATTTCGCCGATGATTCCCAGATCGAACGCCGTGCGTTCAGTGTCATCAAGATCCTTGACAACCACCGGGGGCACTCGCGGCCCACCAGCATCATTGATCTGAAGGCCGGTTCCGGCACCGTTGATTCCCATGGTAATCTGTGGATACCCGGCAGCGGCCATCTGGTTGTTGAACTGGGTTCGTATGTCACCGATTGTCGAAGCTGTCGAGAGGTCCACTTCAACGTTGATCCCGACACCATCCGTAACCAGAACTTTGCCCGGTGACAGGTCCACGCCGTTTCCCAGATGGAGTCTGCCCAGCGAGGTCAAATCCGAGATCAAACCGTTGCGAGTCGTCTCGAACATGATATTGTTGTTTTCTCGGCCGATCACCGCCTGAATACTACCATTCATGGGCGGTACTGTAGCTGCCAGGGCGTTGTTGATAGAGGTCAGCACATCTCCGATGTTTGCCGCAGCCGTCACGTCGACCGTAGCTACAGTGCCGAGATTCTGGTCCGTAATGGTGAACTGGCCCACCGTCTGATCGATCCCCTGGCCATTGTTAAAATCGGCCACCAGTGTCGTCAGCGTGGCGGTATCCAGCCCTACGTTGACGTCAGAGTCCTCACCAAGAGTATGCGTTGACGTAAGAAACACCTCGTTGCCAAGCAGGTTTACCGTCTCCTTGGAGGCAGTACCGATTGCTATTTCAGTCAATCCCGCATTACCGTTGTAGACGACGCCATTCGCGGTAGCAACGAGCGCCTCCTGCGAGGTCTTGTAACCGGAGAAGATGTACTTTCCCTCCAGTTCGGCGTTGGCGCTTGTCAGCAAGCCGTTGAAGATACCGCGAATCTCCTCGGCAGTGCCTTCTCGAGCGTCGGCGTCCGGGAACTCATCCGCCATAGTGGTGGCGAGTTCCTTGGCGCGGCTCAGCTTCTGGGTGACGTCAGCCAACAACCCATCGTAGTTGTTGGTCCAGTTGAGGGCACCGTTGATATTGGCCCGGTACTGGTCAATCTTGGCCAGCTCTCCGCGATAGCTCAGATCGCGCAGTGTCCCGAGCGGATCATCGGACGGCTTGTTGATACGACGGCCCGAGGACATCTCCGTTTGCAGCTTCATGAATCGCTGGAGCGACCGCTGCATGTTGAAGACGACCGTGTTGTTGACCATCTGGTTGGTGACTCTCATGTCACTCTCCTCACCATAGTAGACCCACCGGTCAAGCCGGTACTACTGACGGTTTCCGTTGCCTTCGCGACGGTTCTGTTGTGAACGCTTCTTGGAGGAATCCTTCTTCAGATCGATCTCCGGAGGCTTGCTCTTCTCCTGAGATTCACTGGACAACTTGTCCTTGATCATGTTGACCACACCGAACAAGTCCTCCTTGATCGACCGGGAGGCCTTCCGGTTCTCCTCCTGAATGCGCACGTACACTTCCTCGCGGTGAACGACGACATCGGACGGCGCATCAATTCCGAGTCGTACCTGGCGCCCATGTATACCGAGGACGGATACTTTTATGTTGTCCCCGATAGTGATGGATTCGCCTAACTTCCTTGTCAGGATCAGCACATCACCCTCCGTGGTGCATTTGCTTTCCGCGACCCCGGGCCGGGGAAAGATGTCCTTATCTATCGGCCCACAATACCCATTCTTCCGATTACCGTATCCAGCGCCTCATCAATAGTAGTGACGACACGCGCGGCGGCGTCATAGGCATGCTGATATTTGATCAGGTTGGCCATTTCTTCATCGAGAGACACTCCCTGAACCGCTTCCCGGGAGTTTCTTATATTGTTGACCAGTACTTCGTAATTTGCCGTAAACGATGACGCCTCGTGCGTCTCCACCCCCAGCTCACCCACAATACCATTATAGAAGTCATTGAGTGTCGTGGAGTGGGTGATAACCACCTTCTTGTTGCGCAGTTCTTCGATTTCAACCGCAATCCGGTTGTCATTCAGGTACGCATCGGGATCCAGTGGGTCGTAATCAGCAGCAGCAACAATATCTGCCGGCTCAGCGACCAAATCGGGATTGATCCGTATCGAGGCGGCACTGGTGAAATCCGGATCGAAAAAGTCAATCCCGGTATCTCCCTCCATCGTGTATCCCGAGGAGTGAATGGCGTTGACTTCAGTTATGAGTTGGCCGGCGAGTTCATCAAGCTGTTGGATGTAGTGCGGGATGATGTCATCGCGTGCCTCCATCAGTCCAGCCAACTGCCCCTTGTAGTTCTTGATATTGTAGTCATAGTCCCCCAAACGCAGTTCGTGATCCACTTCGCCCCCTTTGTTGACCACGACTGTCTTCAGTTCCACCGGCTTGGGTCCGTCGACAAGCGCCATCGCACCGAGGAAGACGATCACTCCGCCGTTCTCCTGCTCATAGACGTTCACGTCGACCAGTTCGGAAAGCTCATCAATGAGCTTGTCGCGCGAGTCACGTAAATCGTTGGCCCTGTCACCGCCGAGCTCCCTGACCTGTACCTGGTGGTTCAGGCGGGCGATCTCTGTTGCGAGACGATTGATATCGGCCGTCATGTTAACCAGGTCCTGGTCGATTGATTCGCGAAGCTTGTCGAGTTGGCCGGCAACCTCATGAAAAGTATTGATCAACTGCGTTGTCGTCGTGATGATCGCCTTGCGAGGGTTACCACCCTGGGCATCCTTGGCCAGCTCGGCCCAGGAATCCCAGAATTGATTCATCAAGTCGGAGATAGTATTGTCATTGGGCTCGTTGAATAGCGACTCGATCTGACTCATGATCTTGGACTTGTATTCCCACTGGCCGAGCGACTTGTTCTCCTCCCGAAACTGCTCCCCGAGAAAGAGGTCTCGGATGTGTGAGATTCCGGTAACATGGACC
>WJKG01000194.1 GCA_014729205.1 candidate division GN15 bacterium
CGGCGGTGCTTTCCTGGCCCACATTGGCCTCGCCGTTGCCCTCATCGGTGCCGTCACCTCTACCGGTCTGTCGCGTTCAAAGACGCTCACCTTGCCCAAAAACGAGACCAAATCCACTCTCGACTACAATCTCACGTACACCGAACTGATCGAGACTCCGCTCGGATTCGACTGCAGAGTTACCCTCACCAGGGGAGAGGACACGCTCCATGCCCGCCTTCCGCATGAGTTTCCCGCCAACTCAGAGCAGGTTATGCGCCGTCCCTGGATACACAAGACTGCTGTGCAGGATCTCTACCTCGCCCCGCTCGCCCTCAGCTTCGAAGAGAAGAGCGATCCCGGCCGCATCTCGCTTGCCCCCGGCGAGATAGCCGTCATCGATAAATACCGCTTCCGCTTCGGCGGCTTCGAGATCCCCGAAGACCACGCCGATACTCCTCTCGCCATCGCGATTGTCGAAGTCTCCTATGGCGGCCGCACCGAAATGCTGCGCCCCACTCTGCGCATCGATTCCGACACCATTGTCGCCTCCACCGAGGTCTTTAACCAAGGCTATGGACAGATGGAAATTGTAGCCGTCGACCCCGACAACCAGGGTGTTGTCCTCTCCGTCAGCGGACCGTTCGTTCCGCCCGGCGATTCCATCCCGGAAACCCTCACTGTCGATCTCGCTACCAAACCACTCATCAATCTCTTCTGGCTCGGTACCGCCCTCATGGTCCTCGGTGGTCTCTGGTCGACCTTCACTCGCAAACGCCGCGCCCGTTACACCCCCCAGCCGGACCTCTCCGAGCAACGACCCCAGCAACCGGACTTAGCTCAATAATCGGAGAAGGCCGACCCATTTACCATGTTGGGAACTGTGCCGGCCATTCCGTCGTTAGCAGGTTAGTGAGTTTCAAGGGGTCTGTTCAAGACTCCTAAGGCGATCAACTTCCAGAGCCAGAGAGACTATGTTCAAGAAGATACACACATATTTGGAGAAGAGAATCCCTGAGCGTCCACCCGTTCTACGAGACATGGAGCGCTATGCCAAGGAAAACAGTTTCCCCATCGTAGGGCCACTGGTCGGACGGTACCTCTTCCAGACCGCAAAACTGACCAAAGCCCGCAATATCCTCGAACTCGGTTCCGGTTACGGCTACTCCGCCTATTGGTTTTCATTGGCCATCAAGCGCAAAGGAAACATCATACTCACCGACACCGACCGCGAGAACAAACGCCTCGCGCTGGAGTACTTCAAGGAAGCCGGCCTGGACAGCCAGTTCGATTTCCACGTCGGCGATGCCGTCAACATCGCCCGGAAACTCGAGGGCCCCTTCGACATCATCTTCAATGACATCGACAAGAAGGACTACATAAAGACTATCGATCTGGCCGCCAAGAAACTCAAAAAGGGCGGTCTCTTTATCACCGACAATGTCATCTGGTCCGGCCGTGTGGCCGACCGCGAACAGGACGAGACCACCAGGGCCATTGTCGAGTTCTCGCAGGAACTGATGCACGACAGCCGGTTCTACACCACCATTCTGCCACTGCGTGACGGACTGGCTGTCGCCATGAAGACATGACCGAAAGCGCTTAAGCAACGGCGCTCCCGGTCCGATACTTACGGTGAGAGCACCGCGCAGCGGCGCAACCGTTTTCCCGATATAGTGTATAATCAAATGGAGGAAGCTTGCACGAGGCTTCGATCCTCGGGGGACCCGGCGCAATTGCCGGCAGCCAATTCGCAATGAGCAAAGCGCCCGAATTGAGCAAGACTTTTTCTGTTGACGCATAGTTAAAATTTGGTTGACAACTTTGTAGATTTTTCAAATTAATGTACGGCCTGTCTCATGATCTCTCGGCGTCGGAGGGAATGACATGTTAGACGCCGCACTGATCTGAAGACTCTCCCAAGATACAATCGTCTCGATTCGGGAGAACAACTGCCCTGAAGGCGTGTTTTTGACATTGAAAGGTATTTCAGGAGGAATCATGGCTCCCAAGCGTGCGACATTCTACACCTATGGCAACGACGACCTCTGCGCGGAAATGCAGCAGTTTATTGAGGACGCCGGGATTCTGTTGACCGTTCGCGATATCAGCGAGAAGCCGTTCACTGCCCCCGAGTTCTATGAACTCGTCGGCAATCTGAATCTGGAACACTTCATCAACCCCGTCTCGAAAGTACATCCTGCCAACGACAACGGCAACGACGCCATCGATCGACGGCAGCTCTTTCAGATGGTTACCGATGATCCGTCCGTGCTCAGACGCCCCATACTCAAGACCTCGCGTCTGGTTACTATCGGCGCCGACAAACGGAAGATAGCAGAAGCGCTCCAGATTAACAGCAACGGCACTCCACGCGAAACTCAGAATCAACATCAGCCCCAGAGCAATCGCAAGAAGGCCAGGGCTTAGTCCTCTGCTTCTAATCCGAGCATTCGCGTACGTTCTGCAACCGGCACGTGCCATCTCCTGGCACGTAGTGCCGACGTACATTCGCTTTCCTTTTCCGCACTCTTTTCCTATATTCCACCCACATCTAACCAGCGGAGGTGGCACACATGGATATTGAACGCGAAATCCTCGAAACAGATATACTCATAGTCGGTGCCGGTCCGGCCGGACTCGCGGTTGCCCATAAGCTTATGCAGCTTGTCGAGGCCGATGGTGACATGGAGGTCCCCGAAATACTCGTCATGGAAAAGGGCTCTCACGTCGGCGCCCACGCCCTCTCCGGCGCCGTAATGGACCCCAAAGGACTCAAAGAACTCATCCCCGATTTCGTCGAGAAAGAAGCGCCACTTGAGGCCGAAGTCAAGAGCGACGCTATGTACTATCTCTCCGAAAGCGGGTCAATGAAATTCCCATTCACACCCCCCTCCATCAACAACCACGGCAATTACATTGTCTCCCTGAACAAACTCTCCGCGTGGCTCGGCGAACAGGTCGAGGCCACCGGCCTGGACATCTTCGCCGGTCTGGCCGGCTATGACCTGATCATCGAGAACGGCCGTGTAGAGGGTGTACAAACTGTCGATATGGGCCTGAACAAAGAGGGCGAACCACGCTCCAATTTCGAACCCGGATCCATCGTCAAAGCCAAACTGACCATCCTCTGCGAAGGCGTCCACGGCTCGCTGACCCGCCACGCCTACGAACGCATCCCCGAGCTGCTCGCCGACGCGCTGCCGCAGTCATACCTCACCGGTGTCAAAGAGGTCTGGAAAGTTCCCGAGGGCCGCATCAAAGCCGGCGATGTCATCCACACCATCGGCTGGCCACAACCCAGCCACGAATACGGCGGCGGCTGGGTCTACGGAATGAGCGATACCATGGTCTCCATTGGCTACGCCGTCGGGCTGAACTCGCCCGATCCCACCAACGACCCCCACATGAAGTTTCAGCGCTACAAGTGCCATCCGCTGATGCGCGAGATTCTCAAGGGAGGGGAGATGCTCCACTACGGCGCCAAAACTATCCCCGATGCCGGCTACTACTCCATGCCCAAACTCTACCACCAGGGCCTCCTGCTCTGCGGTGACTCCGCCGGCATGCTCAACCCCGCCAAACTCAAGGGAATCCACCTTGCCATCAAGTCCGGTATCATGGCCGCCGAAACCGCCTTCGACTGCCTCAAAGCCGATGATTTCTCCGCCGATCGCCTCAAAGCCTACGCCGACCGCTTCGACACCAGCTGGGCCAAAGACGAACTCTACAAGTACCGCAACTTTCACCAGGGATTCGATGGTGGCTTGCTGCCCGGCCTCTTCCATGCCGGCATCCAGATGGTCACCGGTGGCCGCGGCCTCTTCGATCGCCGCCGCCACGAGCGCGACCACAAATACATGATGACCATCGAGCAGTACCAGAAGCGATTCGGCAAAAAGCCCGAGAAGCATACCGTCAAGCTCGACAATGAATTCACCCACGACAAGCTCACCGACGTCTACAAATCCGGCACCATGCACGAGGAAGAACAACCCTCGCACCTGGTCATTGCCGACTACGACATCTGCAACAACCGGTGCACCGAGGAGTACGGCAACCCCTGCCAGCATTTCTGCCCGGCCCACGTCTATGAGATGGTTGACGATGACGAGCGGCCTGGTAAAATCAAGCTCCAGCTCACCCCGTCCAACTGTGTACACTGCAAGACCTGTGACATCGCCGACCCCTATCAGGTCATTCGATGGGTCACGCCGCAGGGCGGGGAGGGGCCCAACTACGAAAACTGCTGATCGAAGCTGAACATTCCGATATCTTGTAGACCACGCGCCGGCGGGCAGCTTGACTGTCCGCCGGTCTTGCTTGAAAGAACAACCATCACCCATAGTGAGAGGCTTGTCATAAATGACCGACACCCCTCTGCTCATCGGTACCGTTGGCGCCGGGCTGCTCTTGCTTGGCTTCGTGCTCAACCTCACTCGCCTGATTACCGAACGAAGCCTGATCTATCTGCTCATGAACCTGATCGGTGCCTCACTGGCCACCTGGTACGCATGGATTACTGAAACCTGGCCCTTTGTTGCCCTCGAACTCGTCTGGGCCATGGCCGCCTTGATCCGCCTTGGCCTCAAATACGGACACAAAAAAGCCCCTGCCTGATTCGCTCAGGCAGAGGCCATATAGCTCGCTAGGAATGTCACCGACTCTCTACATCGTCGGCTGGTACTGCTCGGTCCGATTCGTATTATTCACAATCTCCGCCTCGGCCACCAGGTTCTCCCACCAGCGACCATACAGCTCCTGCTGCTTGTTCAGGCGAAGCATCGTCGCCAGTGAATCCCGCTGCTGCGTATACAGCGTCAGATCCGGCGCCGTACGATCCAGCAGCGTCATGATAACCGCACCCTGATCATACTCGACCGGCGGCAGCGTATCACCAATCTGCTTCATGGAGAACGCGGCGCCGTGGAACATCGGGTCGCGTCCCACATCCTTGACAAACGTAAACCGCTTGAACATATCGGTCTCTGTGTACTCCGCACCGTGCGCCTGGGCCGCCTGCTGCATGCTCTGCCCGGCCACAATATCACGCCAGATCGCCTGCGCCGTATCACGGCACATCTCGGCAACCTTGTGCCGCAGGATATCCAGCTTAACCTTCTCCTGCGCTTCCTCAAACGTCGCCGGACCTGCCGGAAGACGCTCATCGAGCTGCGCTACATAGAAGGCCGAATTGTTCTCCATCACGTTCGTAATCTCGCCCGGCTCGGCAGAAAAAGCGAAGTCCGAGGCCTTCTGGTCGCGACCAATAACCGGAATATTCCGATCCTTCTGGAAATACCCCGTCGGGCGCACATTCATGTCCAGGTCCTCGGCAGCCTTGAAAAAGCCCGAACTCTTCGCCGCGGCATGGAAATCCGCCAACTCACGATACGCTGCGTCCAGCGTCTCGCGCGACGGCTCCGCCTTGATCAGAATATGCGAGGCGTGCACTTCACGC
>WJKG01000195.1 GCA_014729205.1 candidate division GN15 bacterium
AAGTGGTGATTCAGCACCTACTCGTAGAGGGCGTCGTCGCGGGGATCGTCACCGCGCCCGTGCGCGGAGGCGTGTCGATGCGGTTGCCACCGATGGTGAGGCCAGTCTGCAGGCTCCCAGCCATTTCGCTCCCGGGACCGAGAACTGCACGATTACCTATGAATTTCGGCGAGGCCGAACTCTGCAAGGACAGCCCGTAAGCCTGACTATCAAAGACAAAGACGACACCACTGTGCACCATAGTGGCCTGTTGGGTTTAGGGGCGGACCGTCGCGATACCTTTGAATGGGACGGCCGCGATGATGCCGGAGCCTACGTAAAGCCCCAGAAGTCACCTTTCGCTATAACCTTGCGGGTAGGCAATGCCATCACGCGAACGGCTGAGGTGCGTGTGGAGGTACATTCCATAAACCTATGGACGCGGACCACCAATCGTCGCATTGACATGAGTAATCCAAGTCAGACACTGGATACAGCAGCCACTGTTAACATCAGACGTACCAATGGTTCGGGGGCCCGTGCTCAGTCGGAAATGGAGGTGACCTTTTCTTATGAGGCTGGTGGCTCGAATACGTCCGCGGCTGATTCGTACGAATACAACTCCGGTTCCAGCCTTCGTCTTGGAAAAGGTGGCGTGGCCGATGCGGTTTACTGGGAGGGCCACAGCCGGTGTACTGCGGCCAGCGATAACGATTTCCATCAGTCCTGTCGTGTCCAGATGCTAACCACCGGCAGCGACAAAGGCAAAGCATTTGTCAAGTTCAAGCCGTCCGGAGTGGGGGGCGATACTTATCGCCTCAGTGCCACCGTTTTCTGGGAGGATGGAACCACTGTCATGCATCGGGAACGAGGACCCGAGCTCACGGTTTGGCGCAAGATACACTTCAGCGCCATATACAGTATGCATGGTGAGACGTTCATTGACACGGCCACAACCGAGGCAGAGATCGATCCGGCCTATGAGACCGATGCATATGTGATGTATTCACGTGGCAGCGTCACCAGGCTGAGTGCCGCGCTATCGCCCAGATACATCGGATTGTACGTAAGCGGTGGAGACGACAAGGATTGGCCGGATGATCTCTCCCCGGAGTCATTGGAGAGCTCTGACTATCAGATGCGGCCGACGGCCGACGAGTTGAGTCAATATGCCTACACCGGTGCCGATGCAGCCCGAGTGGCGCAGAAAAACGCCGCCAAGACAACTATAGAACGCAAAGCGGCTTTGTGGTTCGATGCCATTGTTCGGGAGTACCGGCGTTCTTGCGACGCGTGGTTCAATGATGCTGGTGTTCCTTCAAATCAGAACGTCTTGCTGGCCGTGAAGTACTATCATCCCAAGCTCTCCGGTCAGGCCGATGGTCGCACGAACTTCTGGCCTGCCGGGATTCAGATCAACCTGGCCAATCCGGGATCCGGGCTGAGAAACATGGGTGACCCGGATGGTCTGTGGCGAAATGTGCAGGGGTTCAATCGGGGACAGATTTCGGTTATCTTCAAAAACTACGGTACAGCGGCGCGACTCCAGATTGTTTGCCGCCATGAGATAGGACACGGCACCAAAAGCGCCTTTGAGCGTGAAAGATTCGGTACTGGCGACCACTCTGGCAGTGGTTTGATGACGCCGTATGGAGCGTCGAACACTTTCAGCAACGACGATATTGAACTGTTGCGTGGGCTTCATAGCTGATGCGTTATGAGAACGTCTCTAGTGGTCATCGTTTTTCTTAGCCTGACACTAAGTTGTTTCCCACTATCGGGATGCAATGGAGGAGAAATGAACCTGCAAATCAGCCTGACCGTCGAAAAGCCGGCACCTCCTGACCGCATGATCGAGGAGATACCGGTGTATCACATGGGTCAGGACTTGTCTTTGAGAGCGACCTTTACTAACGGCGGTGACGACTCGATATCAATCGAGGATCCCCAGATGTCTCAGGCTGTCAATCTCATGCTCTCCCGCGAGGCATCCGAGGATGAGCTGTTTATGATTCATCCCACGCAGATGGACGCTACTGGTGAGTTGACCGCACCAGTACCCTCGACTCTGCGCCTGGCGCCGAACGAGTCTGCGAAACTGGAGTTCTCTTTGTATGAGATCATTCCGGATAAGTGCTTCACGCCCGGAGTATACGCAATCTACATTGAGTTCTCCGACGTGAAGTCACCTTTGCTCGGGTTCGCGGTAGAATTCCGGCCCCAATCGGTCCCACTCCTGACCCAGATCGCTGTCGATGAAGAGGCATCCCGCTGGTTACGGAAGACATCGCTCGAGTGGCTGGGCAAGCTGCCGAAGACACCGCAAATCCAACTCCCGGCGGCCAGTGAGACACCTGAGGAACGGAAGCAGCGTGTCGAGCAGAATGCACAAACAGCACGCCTTTTCCTGGGAAACTGGCAGTTCGAGAAGAACACCGCCGAGACCCTGGAGCTGTTCGAGCGTTACCGGCTGGAAACCACGCAAAAGCCCACAGGAGACGACCAGTAGATGGGTAGCGGAAGAATTCCACCATTTGCCCTGGACCTCCCGAAGAGCTGGGAGGATCACACGGTCTATTCGTTCATGGGACCGGACGAAGGCGGGATAGTGCATACAATGCAGCTGATTGTCGATCCACATGCGGGTCGCACTGATCTGGAAGAGTATGCGAGGGAGCGGATCGATGCCACCCTGGATGCTTTGCAGGATGCCGAGGTCCTCAAAGAGGAGCATAAGAGTCTTGCCAATGGAGTAGATGCCTATGAATGCGTACTTAAGTGGTTTCCGGGCGGAGATCAGGTCAGCTTCAGAAAGCACGTCTATCTGATTACCGGAGGTGTCGGGTATTCTTTTTCCTGTAATTTTTCCAAGCGTACCCTCAAGACGATTGGTGTGGAGATGGACCGAATCATCGAGTCCCTGCAGCAGCTCGATAGTTGAGTACTCGGGTCCTTGATAACACTATAGCCATGCTGCGGTCGTTCGCAGGACAGTTTGGGCGTTGTCGGTTGGGACAATTAGCTTGACACCCTCAACGGACGGTCCTATTTTTGTTTACTTAAGTGGACTGCGTCTCCGGGGATAACCAACCACACGTGAATTCCAGGTAGCGCAGTTACGTGAATCCAACCCTGATTCTAAAGCGCTGGGTTTTCAATGGATATTGCGAGTTTCTCGTCGGATTCTCGCGCAGCAATAAAGCTTGCTCGCGAGGTTGCCGCGCAGTTCCGGCATCGTGAAATCGAGGTCGAGCACTTGTTGCTCGCGATCGTTCGCCAGGAAGGCACCGAAGTCGAATCTATCCTTAATCAGTTGGGTAAGTCACCCTCCGCGGTGGCATCGATAACCGAGCTTTACCTCAAAGACCAGAGAAAAGCGCCCCACGCTGTCGACAATGTCGTCAGTTCGCCTACTGTACAGACGGTTCTGGGCCGTGCGCAACAGGAGAAGGGCAAGCTCTACGACACGCTGGTAGAACCCGAACACATTCTGCTGGCGATCTTCGATCCCCAGACTCCACTGGCTGACTATATCAGTGGAAAGCTGGAAGTCGCCAAAGAAGACATCTATCGAGCTATCGCGGAAAGCAAGTCGGTCGAGGAGATCGCATCCGGGCCCCAACAGACTGAACAGGGTACGACCGAGGCTCAGCCATCTCGTCGCGTTAGCGGGTCGCTTCGGTACTGCATAGATATGACCAATCTCGCTTCGGCCGGCGAATACGATCCCATGATTGGTCGGGAATCCGAGTTGCGCCAGGTTATCCAGATTCTGCTTCGGCGTCGTAAGAACTCCCCGGTACTTGTGGGCGGCGCGGGAGTCGGCAAGTCAGCTATTGTCGAGGGACTTGCCCAGGCGATAGTTGACGACAGGGTACCTTCGGCGCTGCGTGAGGCCCGCCTTATGGAGCTCGATCTGGGCGCCATGATCGCTGGAGCCAAATACAAAGGCGAGTTTGAGGAGCGCCTGAAGAACCTGATTGGCGAGATTGTCAAATCCTCCGGTCAGATTGTTCTGTTCATCGACGAAATCCACACCATTGCTCCGGGCGCTGGCGGTGGCGGCATCGATGCCGGCAACCTGCTCAAACCCGCGCTGGCCCGGGGCCAACTCCGTTTGATTGGTGCCACGACTGAAGAGGAGTTCACAAAGCATCTCGAGAGGGACAAGGCACTGCTTCGTCGGTTTGAGAAGGTCAAGGTTGACGCTCCGGCGGTCGACGAGGCCATTGCCATTATCAGCGGGGTCTCAAGTCGATACGAGGAGCACCATAGCATCAAGATTGCACCTGAGGCGATCCGCGCCGCCGCGAAGTATGCCAAGCGGTATCTGAGCGATCGTAATCTGCCGGATATCGCTCTCGACGTGATGGATGAGGCCGCAAGCGAGTTCTCTGTGAAAAAGGAGTATGCGGTACGCCTGATTCCTGAGATCGAGGAACAGATTGCAGAGCTCGGCAAGCTGATCAAAGACAAGCACGTATTCATTCCTGACGGTGATGAGACTGAAGATCCGGTAGTGCTTCAGTATCGGGATTTCGACCGCAACACTGCCCGCTTGAACGAGTACTGGGGTCACAAGCTCGA
>WJKG01000196.1 GCA_014729205.1 candidate division GN15 bacterium
ACAGAAATAGCAGAGTTCGATCCCGGTACTATCGCAACTGCCATTCTCCGCGAGGTCGATCGCGGGGGGCAGGTGTTCTTCGTGCACAATCGGGTGCAGACTATCGATGCCATGTATCGCTTCCTGCAGAAGCTCCTGCCACAGCTACGGATTGGTATTGGCCATGGCCAGATGCATGAACGTGAACTCGAAGGGGTCATGCTCGGCTTCCTCAATCACACGTACGATGTGCTCCTGTGTACCTCGATTATCGAATCTGGACTGGACATCCCGAATGCCAACACGATTATCATCAATCGCGCCGATCGTTTCGGACTGGCACAGCTGTATCAGATTCGCGGACGTGTGGGACGGAGCTCGCGGCGCGCGTATGCTTACTTACTCACACCTCCAACCCGCCTGATGGGTGGCGATGCTATCAAGCGACTGCGCGCCCTGGAAGCTCACTCCGACCTGGGTACTGGTTTCGGACTTGCCATGCGTGATCTGGAAATCCGTGGCGCGGGAAGCATTCTGGGAGCAAGGCAGTCAGGCTTCATTGAAGAAGTTGGTTTCGATATGTACAACAAACTGATCGAGGATGCCATCGCCCGCCTCAAAGGTGAATAGGTTATCGAACTGCCGGAGACCAAACTTGAGCTGGATATCGAAACCTACCTTGATGACAGCTACATTAGCGACCGGCACCATAAGGTGGATATTTACCGCCGCCTGGCCGATGCGCGCACGCTCGATGACGTTGAGCGAATTCGCGAAGAAGTGATCGATCGATTCGGACGCATGCCACAGTCAGGCACGAACCTGGTCGAGGCCAGCGCGGTCAAGATCGCCGCCAGCCTGCTGGAGATTGAAAAGGTCCGTATGAAGAAAGGTAAAGCCGCTCTGCAGTTCGCCGAGGGACGTATGCTGACGCGCCACCAGATTGAGACGTTCCGCAAAGCTACCGATTGTCCGCTCGAGTTCTCAGTGGTTGGTCAGGCGACGATCTTCCTGGACTTGGGGCAGGTGCATGCTGACCAGCGCTTGAGCTACCTTCGCGGCGTGCTCAGCAAGGTGTCGTAGGGCGAGAGTGGCTATTCAATCTTGTCACTCTTAGCCAGGTTATGCCGGGCACAGAGTATCCGCACATTGTCAGCAGTTATTGAAGAACCACCTTTCGAATATGGAATATCGTGGTCGAAATGTAGTTCATCAGTTGCACCACAGATAGCACATTTCCCTCCGTCGCGAATCCATACTTCCTGTTTCACTTCAGCGGGTATTATCCTCGATCGCTGCCGGAGCGTGGTCGAATGGCTCATGCTAGTAGACTCTACCAGCCGTAGTTCGAATCGGAAGACGTTTCTACTCCCATCATTCACCTGAGTGTAGTTCTCGAGTGAGAACTCACCTTTATATGACCAGATGCCTGAGAACAACTTCTCATAGATTCTCACTGTTTCAGCCGGCGCACCGTCTCTCTTAGCTTCAACCGCCCTTACGAACAGACCGTTCTGTGTTGGGCGACCAGTTTTGGTGGTAAGCGGTTGATCGACTCTCTTGGGGTCCACTATCTCAGCAGTGCGAGGTACATCATGTCCTTCATAAATGATGGTCACGCCATCCTCCAGAATCGCGTCTTTGTACGGGGCATTAGACCTTTGAGACATTAGTATGACGCTGTACGATCCGCCCAGACGCCAGTTCATACCCCGCTGGAGGGTTTGAATCCTCTCACGGTCGCACATTTCTCTGTAGCTAACAATGTCGTCCTTCATCGAAATCTACCTCTACCGATCCCACTTGAAGAACTCCGGCACTGTACCGCTGCTTACATCCAATCCAATCCCGTAGTTGTTAGCCCCGAAAGCACCGTCTTCACGCGACGGCTGCAGCCAGAGATGATCATCGCGAGCCACCGGGTGCGGCCTCAGGCCGGAAGTGTCGGTCACCAGGTATTTGTCCTCACCACCTATATCCAGAAGTCCGCCGAAGGACTTTGCATACGTGTAGTACGGGGTCAATAGCGATGGGACCTTGTAATCCCTGCGGTAGGTTGCCTCGCCGAGACCCGGAGTTCCGGCGCCCAATTCATATTGGTCATCGCCACCAATGTCCGCCAGCAGAGCCACCGAACGAATCTGCGCCAGACCCATCGATATGATCTTGGCCGTATAGGTATCATCGCCACCTTTGTTGATCAACAACGCATTGGTGTAGTCCCAGCCGAATCCCAGGCCCGCTCCAGCAGTCTCATATAGTTCATGCCGGTCGTTGCCACCCTCGTCGAGCAGAATACCATTGCAGTAGTGGGCGCCTGAGGCCTGCGTGAAGTAGCAGCTCTCGTAGTGATCATCGCCACTCCGGTCCACAGCTATGCCGGTACCGAACCAGTATCCTACACCAACTGTCCAGTTGCCGGAGTAGTAGCGGTCGTTCCCGTCAATATCGATGATCGCTCCCAACCCCCCGGCCCAGGCGTGACCATCCGAACCATCGCCCCGACGGCCAAAACCGGCCCCTTGCGCCTCGTTGCCATTGATCTTGTGGTCACTGTGGTAGTCGCCACGGTTGTACACGTCGGCATACGGCTCAGCAGTGTAGGTGTCATCACCCGAATACGACGCACACACTCCTACACCACCTCCAACTCCACCGAGCCCCTGGCCATTACCGTAGATGTAGTACTCGTCGTCGCCGGTACCGTCAAAATGCAGTCCAATCCCGAAATACCCACACCCCTGAGCAGACAGTTCGGCTCGGTAGCTATCGTTGCCCTCACGGTCGCAAAGCACGCCCACGCCGAACATCCCCATACCCTGGGCGCAGACAGAACCGTTGTACTCATCGTCACCACGACTGTCGAGCACCAGTCCAACTCCAAGCAATCCAACCCCCGCCGAGGGCGGATACTGCTGGCGACCGTGGCCATACAGATCATCACCATCCAGATCGATAACGACTGAGATCGGATTGAGTAGCGACGAGGTTGCGGCCACACTCCCCTGGTAGATCATGTTGCGCCCGAAATCGATAACGAGCAGGCAATTGGATGCATCTATGACGGTACGGTTATCCCCTGTCGACGGAAGCCGGGATACGAGCTTTGAAGGTACCACCTCTTTGGGAATGGCAGCCGGCAGAATGATCACCTTGCCCAGCGGTGATTCCAGTTCCACCTCGGCTCCGGCAGGTATTCCCTTCTTCAGCCGCATAAGGGACCGCTCAGCCTGTTCGGCTGCCGCCGCAGCTTTGAGAGCGGCATAGTGCAGCGATGCCCAGTCAATCGCAGCCGCTATGTCATCCAGCTCGGGATAGTACACCTGGCCATCGGACTGTGTGCTGGCCAGATCTCGAATGCCGAACGCCAAACGCATGTCCTCCGGATCACAGTTGCGGAACGCCAGATCGCGCCAGCGGGCCGCCTCGGTCAAGTTGACCAGCAATTGGGCCACTATCACCTGCACCGTGTCGGGAAGCTTCTCAATGGCTTGCAGTGTCGCCGATGCAGAGTCAAACCGGGCACTCACCGACCCAAACGTCTTCATTCGAACTGGCTGATTAGCATATCGAAAGATCTCTTCGATAGCCTCCACCATCAGCTGGTCGCCCTGCGGGGCGGGAGAGAGGTTGGCCGAATACGAACGAAACCCACCGAGCTTTTTGTCAACCCCGAGATTGTACACCAGTTTGTACAGTCCGTCGTTGGTTGTGTCAGCCACACCAGGGGCGAAGTAGAACTCAACCGTGTTTGCCATCACTCGCGCATAGTCATACAGCTTCAGTGGCTCGGCAAACAGAGCGTCGAATGAGGTTAGCTTGTGCGGGACGTCGAGCGGGAAGCGATTCCAGTAGCCCTTCGGTTCATAGCCCAGGTCATCGCGTGTGAACCCGACCTCCTTTAGTATCTGCGCCAACCGATCAGTCTTGTGCGAAGTGTCCGTCACCTGTAGACAGGCGCGTGAGGGTAACAGCAACACCAATGCCATACAGAGTACAAGCGTTGTGCGCATCTCAACTCCCCGGTTCATTACCGTTGTGCTTCGAGTGGTCTTTGTGATCTATGAGCGATGTGAACGCAGCAAATGCAAGTGTTTTCAGCTTCGGACCAGTAGTCAAAGAAAAAGGGCGAAGCCAATCTGGCTCCACCCTTCTAAGAGTTCTTTCAACGCGGGAGGCTTAGCGTCCGCCAGAGGTCGTCTTGAGAATTGTTCCCTCGCCACCGGCAATCCAGCCGACACTCGTGCTCAGCATGTCAATTCCCAGCAGGCTCTCGGGTTGGGCACTCGGCTGAACGGACCACGATGCGCCACCGTTGGTGGACGCAATAATAGTACCATTGCCACCAACCACCCAGATGTTCGAGGCATCGGCCATGGCGATTCGACGCAACTGTTCCGTGGTCGGGGTGCTGACAACCGTCCAGGTTGCGCCACCATCACTGGTGGAGACCAGCAACCCGTTATCTCCAACCGCGATGCCATTATCAACATCGCTGAAAACGATATCGTTCAAGGCCAGCACTGTATCCAGGGATATATTCGTCCAGTTGATTCCGTCGTCCGACGTTGACCAAACCAGACCGCCGCCACCACAAACGTACAGGGTGCCATCGATGACATCGAGTCCCCGCAGATCAAGTGTATCGGAATCAGTGTCCGGTGGTAGCGTCAGGGGAGCCCAGACTTCACCACCATTTGAAGTGAAAAACGCCGACGAGGGGCTTCCCTCATTGAACGGACCACCGACGGCGTAACCGGTAGCATTATCGATGAAATCGACAGAGTGGATCCAGTCGTGCCGCGGGAAACGAACCGATGACCAGGTCGCGCCACCATCGGTTGTACGTGCGATTACTCCTTCGGTAGTGCCACCACAGGCCCAGCCACTGTCGGTGCTGGCGAAGTACACGTCCGAGAACCAGGTGTCGACCGTCTGACGACGATACGACCACGTCTCGCCACCATTCGTGGTCTTGAGCACGGTACCTTTCCAACCACAGACGTAGCCGGTGGTATCATCCACGAAGTGCATTCCGGTAAAGGTAGGCAGAGAAGATGTCTGCGAGTAGTAGTGTTGCCACGTATTCACATTGCCTGGAGTGAAAAGTATCGAGAATTGCCCGACCACCCAGCCGGCTTGCGATGCCACCCAGTCAACATCCCACAGAGCATCGTCAACGTCGGATGGCGATCCAACCTGCCAGGTAGTGCCGCCATCGGTGGTGACAATCACGGTCCCGTTGTCACCCACGGCCAGGCCAGTATTGGCATCAAGAAAAGAAAGACCTCTGAGTGTCACGCTCACGGGTGTGGTCTGTACCGACCAGGAAAGACCACCATCGATAGTCTTGATTACCGTTCCGCCAGTGCCGACAGCGTAACCGGTTGTATCGTCAACCATCTGGACACGCCGGAGGGTCTCCAGAGTCGGGGAATTGACCAGTGTCCAGTTACCCCAGCTACCATCGTTAACAACGCGCATAATGGTCCCGTCGGCCCCAACCGTAATGCCAACACTATCGGCAAACGACATTCCCCACAACGTACCGGTGGCGGGATTGAAGACCTCACTCCACGTGATACCGCCGTCGATCGACTCCAGGACCTGGCCGACCTCAGCACACGCCCAGCCGCGAGAAGCGCTGACAAAGGCGACATCGTGAATGTCAAAAAGGGTCCCTGAACTGGACTGTTCCCAATCCTGACCGCCGTCGATAGTGCGAATCATCGCACCGCTGGCGCCAACAGCCCATCCGTTAAGACTGTCAATGAACTTGATTGCAAAGATGTTATCAGCGGTGGCGGGGTCCTGTATCTCCCAGCTGTCGCCACCGTCATCGGTGAAC
>WJKG01000197.1 GCA_014729205.1 candidate division GN15 bacterium
CCGGTGCACCACACTGATCTCCACCGGCGATGCCATTACAATCAGACTGTCTGTGAAGAAGATGCGCTCCACTGATGTGACCTGCGAGACCGTGTCGACTACGCCGGCCCCCTGGTGGCCAAACTCGCCTACAAGTACCCTCTCCCCACCACCGACAAGCGGGAAGTAGAACCGGTCGGAGAGCTGGCCAAAACTCCTGGCACGCCGTGGAAGCAAGAGCTCTTGCGGTTGGTCTGACAGGGCCCGGGCGACTGGCCAGCGCATGACGCCGTTGTACTCGTCTTGAAGATAGACCGTGTCTGCATACACCTCCACCTGGGTAGAGAGGATCGGATACAGCGAGGAAGCTGTCAGTGTGACGCTACCCTGCTGAAAGTCGACCTCGTACCGTTCGATTCCGTCGAACCAGCGGGCCAGGAAGAGCACATCGCCACTGAGAGCGAAATCCGCAAACGACACCGGGATCGTAAGCGAGATCACCTCAACCAGGTCCGGTAGATGGTCGGTTACGAACAGGTGCAGGACGTTATCATTTGTCTGAACAACTATATAGGCGCTGTCCGCCGAAAGCTCGGCTCCAATCGGTCGTGCGTTCGTAAACAGGAATGGCCCTGGGGTGAACTGCTCGGTTTGTGGATCGAAGGTACAGACCGTCAGCCCATTCCTGTTCATAGCCAGCAGGTATGAATCCACCGTCATGACTCGCTGGATGTTATTGATCATCAAGGCATGGTCAGGACGGCCCATACTACCTGTCTGGGTCGTGATATGATCATCGCTTACCGCCGGCGCCACGAGCATCATGGCAGCCAGTGTGACGAACAGCACCACCAGCGTCCTGTCTGTCATCAACGCACCTCCAGTCTGTTGGAGACCATAGTCCTCCCCTGCCGGTTGCGTATAGTGAGTTTGCCGTCCACGTTCTCAGGAACCGGGACTTTAAACACATTCTGGCCCCGTCGTTTGGCCACTGCGGGGTGGTGGAGAATAGCTGTTCCGGTAGTGTCGAGCGCTGAAATGGCAACATCTCCCTCTTGAGCCATCTGGTACACCAGCTCAAGCGTATCCGGACTCACCAGTTGCCAGCTCAAGAGGCGTATCGGCTCCGATGGGGAAATGGCCAGTTGACCTGATGTGACAGTGATCTGCTGTGAATCACCAGCCGGCAGCGTGGGCAGAATTGAGGAGTTGCGGTTGTCATGCAGGAAGCGGGCGGTGTTGGTACCACCCGCCACCGAGGCATCGTAGTCCCAAACCAGTAGCTGCGTGCCATCGCTGACGAGGGCGAGTTCTACCAGACCATCACCGTCGATATCGTCAACGAGTGGGACCTGACGTGATGACAACACAACCGTCCGTGGGGCGGGTGTCTCGATTGGCCACCCGGGTACCGGCTGACCGGTGTGATCGAGCAGATAGAGCTTTTCCTTACCGGTGCCGGGCAGGATGTAGCCCGAGCGAATGGCTATTTCCGGGTATTCGTCGCCGACGAGATTGGCGACAGTAGGCGTGGATAAGGTTACGCCAACCGTGAGCGCCTCGCCTTCGGGCCGTCCCTGGCGCTCGACATAGGGGGAGCCATCGGCCTCGAAAATGTAGAGGGCGGCGATGTCAAACTCGAAGAACGTAATGAGAATCTCCGGGATACCGTCCAGATTCAGATCCCTGACCACCGGATAGGAGGCTACATAGTCTGTTCGCTCCGGGATGGCCCGGGGCCAGCCCGGAAAGTCTATGTTCCCTTTGGTCTTGACGTACAAACTCGGCGAGAAGTCTTCGTCGTAGCCAACACCAATGACTTCTGACAGTCCGTCCTGGTCAAGATCGGCCAGTGTAAATCCGTAAGATTGATTGACTCGCTGAACAATGGGATCCGTTTCGTGAAACTTGGGCTGCCCCGTTCTTCCATCGAACACGGCCAGGCCGTAGTATGGCGGACCGGATGTGAACTCGGCAACCACTTCATTGTTGCCGTCGCCGTCCAGATCATCCGCTGACGATATCATTGCTGAACTGCCTCCGTGAAGCCATGAGCGCGACATGCGGCTGTTGAAGGTGGCGAACTCGCCTTCGAGCGAGAAGAAGTACGGGTTACCATCGAATTGATAAGCGAGAATCTGGCCAAGCTTGTTGACGATCATTATGGCGGAGTCGCGCTGCTGGCCAAGCTTGACAATAACCGGGGTCGGATACCCATAGCCGTAGGGCAGCACACCGGTAGTACAGGCGACCGGCCATCCCTCAACCGGGGTCCCGTCGTGATTGAAGGCGTTGATTCCGAAGTCATTGCAGGCGATAATCTCCTTGAAACCATCGCGATCGATGTCGTATATAGCCGGGACTCCCTGGAAGTTGTCGCCGGCACCTGCGGGGAATCCGGGGGTCGGTACGGCATCGGTTCCAGTGACAGTCCACACTTGCACACCGGCCGAGGTCCCCACGACCACCTCCTTTTTGCCGTCGTTGTCGAGATCACTCACAGCAGGAGTAACACCGCCACGTCCTACAAGCGGTTGCGGGAATCCGGCCGAAAAGGTCGAGAGCACGTTAACCGTAGTTGTGTCACCTTCGGTTTCACCTTCGAAGTAAGCAGTGAGCGAGATCTGCACCAGGCCTGTATCTGTACCCGACGCGGACCACGTGTAAAGGAGCGAGTCGAAGAACTCGCCTGTCGAGGCAAAAACGCGCTCCGGCGTACCGGTGGTCTTCCCCACGCTCAGGGTGACTGAGTCGTACAGGGGACCGTAGCAGTAGGCGGAGACATTGACATTGTATCGCACTTCCTCCCCTGCCACAGGACCGGTAATCTCGACACGCCGACTGCGGACATGCACAAAACTCGTTATGTGTTCGCCGCCCAAGTCATCCGTGAGACGCAGCCTGACGTTGCCCTGCGGATCGTCTTCAGTAAAAACGTAGGCCACTGAGTCGGCGGGGAAGGAAACGGCCGAGGCGACTTGCTGCCACTCGGGGTCTTGGTCGGTGGCGATAGAAAGTGTCCACCCTCCGCTGTAGCCGGCAACTGGCGCAATCCTGATGGGGACATCTTCGGTGTAACGGTTGCGGCGGACGGGCTCTACGACAAACACTCCTCCCTCACCGGCCATCTGGAGCGCGGCGTTCAAGTCCAGGAAGCCCCAACCGGATATGGAATCCGGCCCGGGGAGTTCAAGGCCTTCATCGAGGGGATCGAGGATGTCGCGTGCTCCCCAACGAAGGATGTCTTCCAGCATCTCCAGCGGGATGTCGGGACGGATGGACCAGATCCGTGCGGCTGCTGCAGCGACCATGGGTGCAGCCATTGAGGTACCATCGGAGAGGTAGTACAGTGAGTCCGGGCCAATGATTCGGACTTCCGGTTCGAGGCCATCGGCGTACATATCGGTACCGGACGCCCGCAGGGACAGAATATCCCGTCCCGGAGCGACGATATCCACCTGATCGCCGAAGGTGCTGAAGTAGGTTACTTCGCCCTCGGCGTTGGCAGCACCGACGCCGAATGTAGAATCCGATGCAGCCGGGTACATATCTTCGTCTCGTCCGGTATTACCGGTGGCAATGGCCACGAAGACACCGTTGCGGCGAGCAAATCGAAGCGCATCTTCCAGGATCGCCGACTGAAATGGTGATCCCCAACTGATATTGATCACTTTGGCGCCGGAACTCACGGCATAGACGATACCGGCCGCGCCGATCGAGGCGGTCCCATTAGGGAACATCTTGATCGGCATAATCACCGCGTCGGGGGCGACGCCGACGATTCCCTGCTCATCGGCTCTCGAAGCTACAATACCTGCAATGTGAGTACCGTGCCCGATCTCATCAGATGGGTCATTGTCGGGTTGTGGATTGAAGACATCGGCTGTATCGCCTGAGATATCCCAGCCGAGAGTATCGTCGACAAGTCCGTTGTGATCGTCATCGATTCCGTTGCCCGCGATCTCGTCCGGGTTTCGCCAGATTGACCCCTCTAACTCGGGGTGCAGAACATCGACACCGGTATCGAGAATGGCCACGACCACACGTGTCACATCTGCAGGTGGCGAATCGTACAGCGGCGAGATACCGATATCCTCGCCAGCAACTCCGGTTTTGACGGCCAGAGTATCGTTGTAGTACCCTTCACGACGGTCAATACCAAGGTACGCCTGGCCCGTGTTGTTCAGGTACCACTGTTGGTCGAAGAGAGCGTCGTCGGGCCATGAGAACCACTCGACGTAGTAGTCGGGTTCAATCGATTCAACATTCTCCTTCCCGAGAGCACTAACAACCTGCGCCTCGGAGAGAGCTTTGGACTGGCTTCGGAAAACGTAATACCGATCCCACACCCCTGCTC
>WJKG01000198.1 GCA_014729205.1 candidate division GN15 bacterium
GGGCGATGGCTTGAAGAGTTACCCACAGCTCGTGCGATCTCGAGTGGTTGTTGTAAGCCACTGATGTTCAGCGCGTTATGCAGTTCGCACGGCTTCCTGTTCAACTTTGGCACAGCGGTTGCCATACCTGTTGGGCGTACCTCCATTGTCTCGAGAGGACGTTGCAGCTCCTCTCTCGAGGATGGTGCATCCGCGAAACGGCCGGGCTCGGGCGAAAGGCTGACGCTGTTGTTGGGGATTCGGAACTCAGGGGCAGCGGTGCCCGGGCCCGGTCATAACAAGATGCACGCGAGGTGCCAAAGGGTGGCCTTTAGGGAGAGCCATGGCGATGCCTCAGCGGGGTGCACACCAATGGGGCAAGCCACACCCGGGGGTCAAGGAGAATCTAAACTTGCAGAGGCAAGCAAACATGGTTAGCTTGCCGAGGAGGTTAGCGATGTTTATCGAAGTCTCACGCTCAAAGGGGTGGTCGCAGCTATGACGCTGGCGGCCTTCGTGATCATGATGGGCTGTAATTCTCACGGACCGACAGATGGGTCCTCGACAGCTCCTGTCGAGGAACAGCGAAGTTCTGTTAGCGTCAAGGTGAATCCAGCGTCCTTCCAGCTTCACTCCGGAGCCGTGCTACTGCGAGACGTGGAGGTCGATAGCTCCAGGTCACAGTTGACTATCGAGTACGACCGCCTGCTGGCGGGCAGGTCTGAACCGAGAACACTTCAGATCAAAACAGTCGAGAGCGGAGACATTAAACGAGTTCAAATGACAGTGGTCGATGGCCAGGGCAATCTGGAGATCCTTCTCGGATTCTCCTATGACGAGTCGGATTCTACATCCCTGTGGATTGAAGAGGCCACAAGTCAGGACACACTAGTTCTCAAGAGAACCTTGATTGACAATAGAGTGTGCGAGACGTACACCTACCAGGGAATCAGCTTCTACGCTGACTTCATTCCCGAGGAGCTCGAGCGGGTTCTCGCTCGGCGCAGCTTGGGTCTGGATTCTCAGCCTGCGGCGAAACAAGGGACTGGGGAGAGCCTGGAGTCTAAAGTTGACGAGTTCCTGGAATTCTACCCGTGGGATTGTTCCCTCAACAACAATACAGAGGGTCAACTGGCTGTGGAGCTGATAACCGACATTGATGTACTCAATTGGATTGCGGCACAAGAGGGATTGCCGGAGATTGACTTTTATTCGCGATTGTCTCTGGACGAACTGTGCGAAATTGCAAACATCGCCAGTTTCAAGTGCGCTATTGCAGGAATCGCCAATTTCATCTGCCATGCAGCCATCGGTGTCAATGTCGTGTGTGCCTTCTTCACTGTACTTAATTGGTTGGGAGTAGACTATTAACCAATGAACGTGGCATAGGAGACCAATAATGCTTGTGGTCGCGTCATTCATGGTCATATTCGGCGGTATTGCAATACTGATCGCCGCACTGTTCTTTCGGACAGAACACTCACCATCCTTTTCCAGGTTGCGAACACATCACCCCAGGAACTGGCTCACGCCGATCTGGAAGCAGCGCGATTGGTTTACCAGTGCGGGCTTCGTACTGTATGTTGGCGGCATTGTTGTGTTTGTCGGCGGCTGTGCTATCAGGCTCATCCTCAGCTTGTAGCGGGCGGGAGGCGTATAATGACGGTATCCCTATACCTGCAGATGGTACTGATAGCACTCGGGATTGTGTTGGCGCTTGTCAGCACCGAAACAACCATAAGCATGGAGTTTTGACATGACTAATACCGTGACTCTCTTGAGCCTGGTCCTGCTCTTGGCAGGGGTTGCCATGAGTCTGATTGCCCCCCGGCATGCCCCAATCAATCAATCCTGCTGAATCATGCGGTGCCTACCCTTCCGGGGGCAGGATTCTCATGGTGGCGCTCGGTCGATCATACCGAGACTTTCCTTTCCATGTCACTTGTAAGGCGGCTCGGGAACCCTGCCCGAAGCGACGTGGCGCCAGGTCCCGTCACGGGCAACTGAAGAGACGGGCGGGTTATAGAACACCCGCCCATCTTCCAACAGAACAAAAAGGGGCCAGAAAGAAGACCAATCACTCCAGGGGGCATCTGACTGGAGTGATCAAATGGAGAGCCAATAGCACTTGTTAACTTTCCACCACCTCCTGTGCGATGTCGTATCGCGCCATCCTTTTGCGAACAGCACCTTCGGACATACCCAGTTGACGGGCCACCTCGCGGCGGTTCCAGTCGGCCATCTCCAGCAGGGTGATCAGGTTGGCTCTCTCACGACGGTCCGAGCTCTCGGCGACCAGTGAGATCAGGCGTTCGGTGTCGCCGTCTGCCGTCATCCAGAGGCGCTTGATTTCAGCCTGGAGTTGGCGGACGTTTCCGGGCCAGGCCGACACCTCCAAGAGCTGCGACAGTCGAGCCAGGGCGTCCTTGTCCAACTGTCCGTTGGCACCCTCTTGCTTCAAGAAGGCCTGAACCAACGGTTGTATATCCTCGATCCTGTCCCGCAGCGGCGGCAGGTGTATCGGCACTTCGTTCAGGCGGTGGTACAGGTCCAGCCGAAATCGCCCCTCGGTCAGCCACTGTTGCAGGTCACGGTTGGTGGCGGCAATGATGCGCACATTCACATTGCGCGGCTCATTCTCGCCCAGGCGACGCACCGCCTTGAATTCGAGCACCTCGAGCAGTTTGGCCTGGAACTCGGCGGTAGCATCGGCAATCTCATTCAGGTAGAGGGTGCCTTCGTGTGCTTGTTGCACGAGTCCGACACGGTCGCGCTCGGCACCGGTGAAGGCGCCGCGGCTATAGCCGAAGAGCTCCGCCTCCACCATCTCGTTGGGGACCGCGGCGGTGTTGACCGATACGAAGTCGCCGGTCCGCCCGCTGCAGTGATGGATATAGCGGGCTAACAGGTCTTTGCCGGTACCGGTTTCGCCGGTGAGAAGCACCGTCATGTCCGACTGGGCAATATGCGCCGACAGGTTGACGATCTTCCGCATGGCCTTGGAGCTGGCTATCACCATCGGTGCGTCGTCACTCGCAGGCGGCGCCATCGGGTGCTGCTGGTAGCCACTGAGTTCGGTGTCGATCCGCTCCAGATAGGGCGTGACGTTTTCGGACTCGAAGTACTCACGGGCGAGATGCAGCAGCGCAAGGCGTTTGCCCTGGGCAAAGAGTCCACTCACAGCGGCCCGGTACTGGGTGACGGCCAGTTCATAGCGGGCGCCGATCTGCTTGAGCAGGTCCGTGGCGCGCCGGTAGAGGTCGCTGGCTTGGGCGTGGTCGCCATCGTGGGCGGAGAGTTCTGCCTGCACCCGCCAGCAGGCCGCGATCTCCAGGCGTTCACCCACTTGTTCGGCCACCTTGAGGGCGCGTTGCAGATGGGTGCGGGCCGAGTCGTGCTTGTTTCCTGCCAGAGCGACATCGGCCTGAAGTCTCCCGATCTGCGAGACCAGGGTGGACTCCGGCGCAATTCTCAGGGAGATCTCCATCCCCTGCTCGAGGGCATGTGCTGCTCTGTCGAGCTGGTTGTCGAGGAGATATATGAGTCCGAGGTTTTCGAAGAAGATGGCTTTCTCGCGGGGGAAGGGTTCTACGAGTGGTCGAGCCTGTTCGATGAGTTCGAGGGCTTTGGTCGTGTCGCCTTTGAGGGCGACGGGGACCGGGCGCATGAAGTGGTAGATGGCTTTAGCCTTGGGGTCGACGGACGATATCTCGCCTGCCAGCAGTTTGTAGCACTTTACTGACTGGTTGAGATTCCCGATGTGATAGTAAAGACATGCAAGGTTCACGGATGCAAGTGTGGCCTTCATCGGAGAACATCCCTTTAAGCACATATCCCGGCAACGAATGAGATACCTTTCCGATGCTTCTATGTTTCCCAATCGGGACTCGACATAAGAGAGCCGGTTGAGAGATGTTGCGCAATTGAGATAGTCCTGGCAACGGTTATAGTGCACAAATGACTCAAGCAGTACTTCTCGAGCTTCTGAGTATTTGCCCAGCAATGAATATAGCATACCGAGAAGGTACTTAGCCTTGGCAAACTTATGAGTGGGACCGTCGTGTCTCAGACGCTCAATCAGTTGCTCCAGCTCCCCGAC
>WJKG01000016.1 GCA_014729205.1 candidate division GN15 bacterium
CCAAACGCCGTTACCGTTGATGTCGATAAACGCCTCACCCTCGAGGCTGTCCAGAATCAGGTTATCGTTGAATCGGAAATTCGTGTAATTCTGAACACCGGCCTGGTTGTTCGGCAGCGGCAGTGACTGTACCGCGCCACCGCTGTACACATACTCACCGTACGTGTACGCGGGACCGGTATAGTCCAGACCATAACTGGTTGTATCCGGGAACAGGTTAATCACCGGCTCGGGGGCATCGTACTCGCCGTTGCCGTTACGATCCTCATATGTCTCCCACTCGGAATCCAACGGGATGTCACTGGGATCAATACCGCGACCAGGATTGCTCGGGTCACCCGGCTGCTGCCGGATACCGTTTTCGGTGAACGATACCACCGCCTCATAGTTCATGTTCCGTCCCAGTGTTTGCGACATCTCCAACGACAGCGAGTTCCACCACGACTCCTGCACCGGCGCCGTATTCGGCGAGTAGCGGAAATCCCAGTCGAAGACCGTACGGTCGGTCGATGAGTTCTTGTACGACAGGATCATCTTCAGATCCTGACGCGGACGGAACTTGATATTCGTCATGTAGTAATACTTGTTGTTCAAACGCTCCGGCACATCGATACCAAGCACGCTCAGTTCGCGCGCGCGATGAGTCGTCAGGTCGGTATCGAAATCCTCGTACTGGTAAATCCCGTCGGACTTGTCAATCTCACCATAAAAATAATAAGTGAGCTCCTTGTCCTCCAGCCAGTTGATCCCGAGCGCCGGGAGCAGCTTGGACTTCAGGAACGGATCCGGACCGGAAACCGAAAAACGGAAGTAATCATTGTTTCGAGAGTACTTGTTGAGCGTCTCATTACCGAAATCATCGGTAATGAACTGCGAGTTGATGCGCGTGTTGTCCTTGGAACCGGTCTGGGTGGTAATCTTCACGATTCCCGACAACGCATTGCCATACTCGGGTTCGAAACCGTCCTTGATAACCGTGAACTCCTGAATCGATCCCGACACCAGCGAGAGCTGTGCACCGGCCTGGCCCAATCCACCCAGCGGATCGCCAATCGCCACACCGTCCACGATATACGAGATCTCACCGGCGCGACCACCGCGGATAAACACCTCACCCTGAGTGTTGGTCACCACACCGGCCACCTGACCCAGCAGCTCATCCACCGTCGTCACCGGTTTGCGCTCGATCGTCTCCTTGCTGATCGTTGCCTGGTTCGAAACCTCGAACACTTCCAGAACGTCGCGGTCACCGAGCACGGTAATCTTCTCGTCGAGTTCGCTCACGCTCTTCGTCATGGCCATATTCTGCTCGGTCGTCAGGTCAGCATTGACCTCAACATCGGTGATGTCCACAACCTTGTAATCAAGGTGGCTCACGCGCAGCGTGTAGGTTCCCGGCTCGATCTGACGGATCATATACTTACCGTCAAAATCGGTCTGGTCGCCACGGGTCGTTCCCACGATCAGCACCGAAGCACCGACCACCGGCTCACCGGACTCCTTGTCTGTAATGGTACCTTTGATCTGACCAACCGCGGCAGCGAAGAGACTGGCCGGCGCCAATATCGCCAAAACCAGAACTGCTACCAGAGCGAAGCGATGCCTGTATCCGTTGAGCATCTCCATGCCTCCTAAAAGAACACTTACTTTTCGTTACCACCCAGGAGGTCAACCCTGCTCACCACAAGACAGGTGCCAACCAACCCAACATGCTCTACGGAGATGACTTACCGGCAAAGGCAGGATAAAGCTGTGAGGGAATAGCTTTGTCGAAAAGTCAATGATTCCTCCGTCGCGTAAACCGTTATACGGCAATATACACCAACCACATTAAGGCTGGCGATCAAGTGGCAATAATAGCCACGGATAAGCCGGCAAGTCAAGCGATTTCTCGCCCCGTACCGACACCCTTCCCTACGTTAACTTTAAGACTGATCACACCCTGTAACTGTTTAGTATTTCTCGCGATTCCAACCGTTTTTTTCGCACCAGTTCGCGCCGCTTCTCAACCGCTCGAACTTCGTTTTCGTCAAGCGCTTCGCGCAACAGCGGAACCCCCAACACCTGCTCGAATACCAATCGCAAACGCTCACCGTCGGTATCCATAATCTCCTTGGTAACTGCCTGACTGACAACTTCTTCGCATTCCCCAATACCACTTAACGCCGCATGCCGCACAATGCCCCCAATCTTGATCGCACCATGCTGCAACAACACCCCGCCAATCCGTCGCTGCGCCGAGGCCACCACTTTCCCCGTCGCCGACTTGATTTCGTGCCGTGCGTGCGAGGCAAAACACGGCGCCTTGTGGAAGAAGTCCGGCTGTGCATTCTCATCCGATGAGTGGCGCATATACTGCGATTCCAGCCCCCGCAATCGAAGAAACTCCACCAGCGCCTCGCTGATCACCTGCCCCGTCTGTGCAATCGATCCGCCCAGTGGCGTCCCCTCCACCGCCTCCAGATTGGCCGCAATGGCATAGGTCAACTCCGAAGGATCATGATACAGCGCCCGCCCCCCGGTCACCCGACGAATCACCGCGGTATCTCCCACCTTCGACCAGTCCATCGCACTCTGTTCGCGTTGATTTCGCCCAAACGTAATCGCCCCCGGCAGCCAACTATACAACCGCAGCCACAGCGGACATTCGGTATCGGTCCGCATCACCTGCGTCAGCAGCCACTCATCGACTGCCATATTCCAGTCCGGATCCCCGGCGAAATGGGCTATGAACCTGCCACGTATCATTCCTGCAAGATACTACCTTCGCGCGGGCGCGGCAACTGCTGCCTGCAACCACAATCTTGACATTGCCCCGCACCAGACCCAACTTCTCCTCCAAAACAGAATCTGCTCACACAAGAGGACCACCAACCATGACTCATCGCCCTATCGCCGTGTGCCTGCTAACCCTTGCTCTCATCGTTGCCTGCGGCCACAAACAGGCACAAACCGAGAAACCACAACCGGCCACCCCCACCCCGAACATCACCCTCGCCCAACTCGCAGATTGGATGACCGGCTCCTTCTCATCGGCTGACCAGGCCGCCGAAGACTCCGCCTTCTTCGACATTCGCCTCGAAATGTCCCGCATCTGGCTGGAGC
>WJKG01000199.1 GCA_014729205.1 candidate division GN15 bacterium
CCCCAGGTCTCGCTCATCGGCGCTGGGCTTTACCCCGTCTCCATCGTCACGGCACATGCTATTCACGGCACATCGCTCGGTTTTCACCCGAGGCCTCACCCAACAATCAGAAGAAACGGTACCAGGACACGAAGAGCGCCGTATACACAACAAGCAAGAAAGCACTCAGTGACATGAGCATCGCAGCCCATGGCGGTTTGATGCGATGCAAAATTTGCCCCAAAACCAAATAGACGGGAAAGACGACTGACGCATAGCGGGCCTGCGACATCATGCAGGTCTGGCCGGCCTTGAACCAGATCGGAATAGCTAGCAGCCCGATTGCCAGCACCAACTCATTGGCCGAGAGCCATCGCTTTCGGGCTCCGAATGCGACCAAACCCACGGTTGCCAGAACGTACACTGGGTTGGCTGCCTTCATATTGAACAGCAGGTTGCTCCGCGGCGCCACCCTGGCCCAATAGCACGGAGAGGTTGGATCATACACCGCACGAATTGGCTCCAGTGTTGCCAGGCCGACTACCCGCTCGCGCAAAGTCAAGACACGTTCGCACCAATTCTCCTGAGTCTGGACAAAGGCTAGCGGTTCACCGAACACCAGCCACTGGTAGACCATATAGAGCAACACGCCAGAGCAGCAAACCGGCAAATAGCATGAAACACGAAGAAGCCAGCTTCTGCGTTGATCCGGATATTGAGTCCAGAGATGCAGAGCGAAGACCGGAATCATGGCTACACCCGCACTTCGCGAGGCGGTTGCTAATCCAATTAATGCCGCTATCCACAATGGTCGCCACTTGCACTCGATACCATACAAGGCGAGTAGCATCAGCAGCATGAACGTTGATTCCGTATAGGCCATCCGGAAGTAGAACGTCGTAGGGAATAATCCCATGGCCAGCAAGGTCCACCAGGCCAACTCCTCATCCGCTGACGAGAATCGTCTTCGCACGTACGCAATCATCAGCACGAAGAGTGCTGCTAGAGCGCCGTGCGATATCACAAGCAGCGCCAACTCGGCGCGCAAGCCCGTGCACTTCACCAATAGTCCGCCAAGCCCAGGGTACAGCGGGAAGAACCCCACGCTGGATATTCGGTCGCGGTCATAGGAGTAGCCCTCAGTCGCTATCCGCATGTACCACTCGCCGTCCCATGCAGCCAAGGCGCTGGGAACATCAACACGTGTCATACAACTGGGATGATCGCGACACAACACGACAAAGTCGACCGCAAAGGTCGCAGCGACGATCACGATCAGGCTCGTCACATAGTAAATACCAACCCCCATTACCAGTCGATCCAGAAAGCCGGACCTCCTTACTGGAGACCGATCGGATGCTTCCGGTGAGGCCGTACCCATGTCGTTGGAGTCGGTCACGTCTCAAGGTCCAATTGAGAGGAGGCCTATGAATACAGCAGACGTTGGGCAGAAGTGACGAGTCTCGGAGACGCAATGCAAGGTGACCGCACTCGGTTCGGCGCGATTGGCCTCACAAACGCCTTGGACGGGATCGGATTTTAGCCGGTGTGAATTGCCAACGCAACGCCCAGATGCTCCTCAGTTCAAGAGAGTGAGGGCATTGGTGGTGCTTCAGCAGTGCGAGACTCGCCAATTCTCGCATGGCGGCTGAGATTGTGTTACACATCGTGTGAAGAGAGCTAAGAAACACCCCTTTCGCCATCGTCTCCATCTGCGCCGCCAAACAGCCAGGACGCACGTAGCACTTCGTGTGCAGTGCTTATCACGCAAATTACGGCTCACACCTGGTACACATCAGGGTGTTGCCCGTGTATCCGACCCCAGGTAAAGATAAGATGGGCGGACTTCCTGGCTGATTCGGGGGATGCCCACTGGGAGAACTGTGGTAAAAGTGTGCCCAATTCTGAACAAGAAGCGTTGACACGTGTTCCGAGTCTGGTATATTTTCCGAGGTGGTTGCTGTGGGTCAATCGACCCGCGTACTGTACAATTAGGGTGTTCTTTTCTGTGAGTGAATGGAGGTGTCACGGTGAAACATGATGGGACTTATCTATCAACGGTGTGCGCCTTGCTGATCGGGTTGAGCGTGGTATAACTTGCGACGATGCCGTCCGGCGTTCTCGGTGAGAGCATCCGGGGTGGGATATGCACTCGGACTTGCACCACAACGTATCAAGATCAGTGCGGAGGAGTGGGCTGCAGTGCCACGCATGATGACTGCACGGGCAGCGGCAAGCGGCCTTGCGTCATGCTCGCCTCTGGAGTAGATGACGACTGCGAAGTGGCTAAGCAGGCTGGCGACACAACTTGTCAGCTCATTGCCCCAGATCAGCAATGCGCATGTAGCATTCCGTAATCGCCTCTATGTGCGAAGGTGTTCGTGCTCTCCCGTCGTGACGATTGGCGCTATGCCAGAGTCATGAAGGTAGTGTGACACGCGGTTGTCTCGACTGGAAGGTGCCGAACGGTTCGGCAACCTCCGTTAGGTTTTGCCAGGTATTGAGAAGGAGGTGCGTCATGGCACGGCGGTATGAGAGTCTCCTGTCGAAGGTGGGCGTGGTTCTTGTGGGCATTAGCGTGGCATGGCTTGCAACCATGCCGTCCGGAGTTGTCGGCGAGATCGTTGGAGGCACCACGAGCTGTGCGGGCAAATGCCAAAGCACAGGCGAGAGGGATTGCGCCGGCCAACACTGCGAGGCTACCTTTCCACAGTGTAATCCCGGCAACAAGTGGACCTGCTACTGACTTCACGGGGACGGACGACGACTGCAAAAAGGCTCGTGACGCAGGTGACTCGACCTGCACCCTGGGGCGGAGCAAGCAGTGCTCGTGCGATACGAGTTCGTAGAACACGCTTGTGTCATTTCCTGAGTGGCACGGGAAGGCGCTGTCGTGTGTGATATGCAGCGGTAGTCGTGCTCAGGGTGCCGTAATCGAATCCAAGACTTCTTCCCAGCGGTTCGGCGGACCTGTTGTGGGAAGCAGGCTTGAACAGGTATGTCTGCATACGGCGGTCTCCAGGAGACGGCGTGAATCTGCAGGGAAATGCGGTCCCCTGCCGCTATGCCCCGAATCGCCAACCACCGAGAGGAGTGGATCAATGATCGGGAAGTGGTTCCTGGTGCTCATCTGTATGTTTGGGCTTGTCAATTCGTTCGGACACGCGGCTGAAGAGCAAGAAGCTGGAGCACCCAACGGAGTGATGCTGTTGGACCATTGCTTGGAATCGCAGTCTCGATTTGACCGGGTGTCTCTACGGGGGACCACCGCGCGAGGGGCGGAGAGCCCGACTCAGGGGCGCGTCGACTTTTCTTTTCGACGCGACGGTAACCAGCTCGACATTTCCGGGACCGTGACGCTGCTAAAGACAGACGAGGTCCTGAGTGAGTTTCGGAATGTCGCCACCAACGACCTGGCCGTGAAGTATTACCACAAACCCGAAGCGAAGTACCCGCGCACTGGGATTGCAACCGAGGAAGATGCAGTTCGGGACCGAGCGGGATGGCTCGAGAACCCAGCCTACAGCGGCGCGTTGGACGGCTACCTGCCGTTCACCGGTGGAAAATACTCTGCCCAGTTGTTGCTTGCCGCAGACGACACCAGCATCGAAGGACAGGAAACAATCGATGGCGAGCCCTGCACGATCGTCTCTGGAACGACGAAATACGGAAAGATCAGCCTATGGATTTCAGGAGATCGTGAAGGAACTGTGCTAAGG
>WJKG01000200.1 GCA_014729205.1 candidate division GN15 bacterium
GGGCAGAGCTTGTCACTGCCCTCAGGAAGTAACAGGAGGAGTGGACACAATGGCAAAACCGGAAAAAGTCCAGGCGGTCGCCGAGCTGAAGGAGCTCTTCGAAAACTCCAACTCCTTCTTTGTTACCGATTATCAGGGGCTCAATGTCGCTGATATGACCGTCCTGCGCAGAAACCTGCGTGAGAATGACGTACGGTATCTGATCGCAAAGAACACGCTGATCAAGCGTGCCGTGAGTGAGGCCGGAATCGAGGGCCTCGAAGAGCATCTCTCCGGCCCGACCGCGGTCGCCTTCGCTCAAGGTGATCCCGCCGCGGCCGCCAAGGTTATCAACGAATCGTACAAAGAGCGCGACCTGCCGCGTGTGAAGATCTTCTCGGTCGAGAAGGAACTGTTTGGTGGCGACGATATCGGTCGCCTGGCTGATCTCCCGACCAAGGAAGAGCTACTCTCACAACTGGTAGCCGATATCGAATCGCCAATAGTGGCCACGGTACAAATGATCGATGGCATGTTCCGCGAGTTGATCGGTACAGTCGACGCGCTGGCGGACAAGAGGAAGCAGGAGGAAGGCAGTTAATGGGACTTACCGACGGCTTCGCTCTCCATGCTTCTGATTGGCGTGTCCCGGCCAACCGGAGAGATGAAACCCGGATCATACAGCGAAAAAAATAGTTGATTGGAATCCTATAATTGGTGAGGTAGTACAGTGGCTAACGCAGCTATTGACGAAATTGTTGAGAAAATCGCAGGTTTGACTGCGATGGACCTGGCCGACCTGTCGAAGGCGATCCAGGAGAAGTTCGACGTGCAGGCCGCGGCCCCCGTGGCTATGGCAGCCGGTGCCCCGGGTGCCGGTGGCGCTGAAGCGCCCGCCGAGGAACAGACCGAGTTTGACGTGGTCCTCAATGGTGCCGGCGACAAGAAGATCCAGGTCATTAAGGTCGTCCGCGAGCTGACCTCTCTCGGCCTTAAAGAAGCCAAGGAACTCGTTGAGAGCGCCCCGGCGAAGGTCAAAGAGGGTGTGTCTAAGGACGAGGCGGATGCCGCCAAGGCCAAACTCGAAGATGTCGGCGGTGTTGTCGAGGTCAAGTAATTGAGATTATCTGAATGCGAACCGGGAACACTCACGGTTCCCGGTTCGTTACGCTTCTGTCAGTGAGGATGTGAGGAAATCCCTGTTTTTGTAATATTTCTACTTGGGTGTATTGACTGCAATGAGCAGCTCTCCGCTACCATGATGGAGAGAATGAGTAACTGAATGGCAGGATCACCTGACCGTACAGCTTGAATAGACGTGTCTACCTAACCCGAGCCTTATCGAGGTGTCGGGCTGAGGTGTTTTTGTATTAATTCCAGGAGGAGGATACAACCTTGTCCGAAAAAGGTCTCCTGAAACGGCAACACTACGGCTCTGTGGCCGACATCCCGGAAATGCCGAATTTCCTCGATGTGCAGGTACAGTCGTATGTCAATTTCCTGCAGCGCGAGTTGCCACCGGAAAAGCGGGAAATTCAAGGCCTGCATCACATCTTTAGCGAGATATTCCCAGTCGAGGATATCCACGGCAATTACTCGCTGGAGTACGTGCGCTATCATCTTGGCCCGACCCGCTACTCCATCGATGAGTGCCGCGAGCGAAACATGACGTACGCCGCGCCTCTGCGTGTTACCATGCGACTGGTCTCCCGACAGGGCGAAGGTGACGAAAAAGAAGTCAAGGATATCATCGAACAGGATGTCTACTTCGGCGAACTTCCCCTGATCACCGAATGGGGCACGTTCATCATTAACGGCGCCGAGCGTGTTATTGTTAGCCAGCTCCACCGCAGCCCGGGCGTATTCTTCGATGATTCCATACATCCCAACGGCAAGCAGCTCTTCTCGGCTCGGATCATCCCCTACCGCGGAAGCTGGGTTGAATTCAACGTCGATATCAACGACATCATGTACGTCTATATCGACTCCCGGCGCAAACTGCCGGTGACGGTACTGCTGCGCGCCCTGGGCTACTCCACCGATGAAGACCTGGTCAACCTCTTCTACGAACCCAAGCGCTTCGACCTGAAAAAGGACGAGATCAAGCCCGAGGATGCCTATGTCGCTGAGACCATCATCGACAAGGAAACCGGCGAGGTCCTTTTCAATGTCGGCGAAGAACTGACGGAAGCGGTTGCAGAGAAGATCATCGACAACGGTCGCAAGACCGTCAAGGTTGTAACCAAGAGTGAAAAACGACAGGTCTTCGTTATCCTCAATACCCTGAAGAAAGACCCTACCAAGTCTCGCGAAGAGGCCTTGGTTAAGATATACTCGCTCCTGCGACCAGGCGAACCACCCACCATTGAGATGGCCGAATCCCTGTTGGAGAAGTTCTTCTTCAACAACCAGCGCTATGATCTGGGCGAGGTCGGTCGCTATATGATCAACCAGCGCCTCGGTCTCGAAATCCCGCTGGACAAAACGGTGCTGGATGTCGAAGACTTCCTGGCCATCATTCGCTACCTCATTCAGTTGTGCAACGACCAGGGCTACACCGACGATATCGACCACCTCGGCAACCGCCGGGCGCGCACCGTCGGCGAATTGCTGGCCAATCTCTTCTCGGTCGGTCTGTCACGTGTGGCGCGTACCATCCGTGAGCGGTTGTCGCTCAAGGATCAGGACAACGTCACCCCGCAGCTCCTGATCAACGCCCGCACCGTGTCCTCGGTCGTGGAGACATTCTTCGGCTCGTCACAGCTCTCGCAGTTCATGGACCAGACCAACCCCCTCTCGGAACTGACCCACAAGCGACGTCTCTCCGCGCTCGGCCCGGGAGGCCTTACTCGCGAGCGGGCCGGCTTTGAGGTACGCGATGTGCACCATACGCACTATGGTCGCATGTGCCCCATTGAGACACCGGAAGGTCCCAATATCGGCCTGATTACTTCACTGGCCTCATTTGCACGAATCAACAAATACGGGTTCATCGAAACGCCTTACCGAAAGGTCAAAAACGGTAAGGTCACGAACGAGACCCGTTACCTCTCCGCCGATGAGGAAGACCGTTACTTCATAGCCCAGTCCAACGAGGCACTCGATAACGGAGGCAAGCTCGTCAGCGACATTCTCGCCGTGCGGCGTCGATCCGATTATCCCAATATCAAGCGCGAAGAGGTCGAGTATATCGATATCTCACCCCGCCAGATCACCTCGGTGGCGGCGTCGCTGATTCCATTCCTTGAACACGACGATGCCAACCGCGCCCTCATGGGGTCGAACATGCAACGCCAGGCTGTGCCGCTCCTCTTGCCGGAAGCGCCCCGAGTGGGCACCGGTATGGAGGCCAAAGCAGCCGCCGACGCCGGAGCTGTCATTAAATCGCGCGTAGACGGTACCGTCGTCTTCGCCGATGCCAAAAAGGTAATCGTGCGTCCGGACGTCAAGCCGAGGGTTGGCGAGCTCGGCTATGTCGAAGATGTCGAGTACAAGATGACCAAGTATCGGCGCTCCAATCAGGATACGTGTATCAATTACCGCCCGCGAGTCAAAGAGGGAGACACCGTCTCCGTTGGCACCATCATCGGTGATGGCCCCTCGGTCGATCGCGGTGACCTGGCCCTCGGATACAACGCCTTGGTGGCTTTCATGCCCTGGCGCGGGTACAATTTCGAGGACGCTATTGTCCTGTCCGAGCGGCTGCTCCGTGAAGATATCTTCACCTCGATCCATATCGAGGA
>WJKG01000201.1 GCA_014729205.1 candidate division GN15 bacterium
GAAGCGGACCTGACCGCCCGCTATGCCAAGCTCTATGTTGACCCGACCCAACCGGATCTGTTTGAGACGGAGAGTTTTACCAGTACTCGTCGCTTCTCGCAGCTTGCTGAGAATCAATACCGCTACTACAACGATGACAGTGAGCCGTATCCGTACGTTTTCTTCAATACATCGCGTCGCCAGAGCCTGACGGTGGGTGTGTACATGGTTGTTGATGGTCCGTCGGGGCAGCGTGAGATCGGTGACGTTTCGGGTGATACACTGGTGCTGAAGCTCATTCGCCCGCTGGCAGATCAGAGCAAGCCGACCAACCAGACTTGGGGGTTGGAGTGGCGCAATGTATACGAGATGCCGCGGGGGACGTCGATCGAGGACATGGATATCAAGATCCTCAAGGGTCTGGCGGGAACTGAAGGGCAAGGTTCCAACAGGGAGTACCAGGAGGGTGGTGGTGGCAACAACCGGTATATTCAGATTCTGGGTGTCGACCAGTACAACACCTCAAATATCAGGATCCCGGACGGCAAGGTTGATGCTCGTACAGATATATTCCGTGCCGACTGGGGGTTGCTCATCTTCCCGGAACGTGAGCCATTCAATTCAAAGGCTACATACACCGATGCCAATGGGAATCAGACTCCGGTACTGGACAGTTTGGTGCCGCAGATATACAATTATCGGTCTCAGTCGGAGAAGACCGAGAACAGCCTGTACTACATTCAGACGGTGACGCGCACGCGCTCGAGCACCATTCGCCTGAACCGTGCCAATATTATTGAGGGGTCCGAGCGTGTCTATCTAAACGGGCAGTTACTGCAGAAGGATGTCGACTACTCGATTCAGTATGATTTCGGCCAGGTCACGCTGCTGACCGATGCGGCGACCGACCCCAACGCCGAAGTGAAGGTGGATTTCGAATACGCACCGTTCTTTGTGCTGCAGAAGAAGACGTTACTGGGGGCACGAGCGGAGTATGAGTTGGGGCGGAATTTCAGAATCGGCTCGACGGTCCTTTACAAGACGGACAAGGCACAGGAGCGCAAGCCTCGGGTCGGGCAGGAGACGGCCGAGATGATGGTCTACGATGTCGACGCCGAAGCGCAGTTCAAGCCGGGGTTCATGACCGGGCTTGCCAATGCACTACCATTTGTGACGACCGAAGCAGAGTCGCGTTTGAACGTGTCAGGCGAGGTGGCGCAATCGCGGCCGAATCCAAACGTGGACGATGTGGCGTATGTCGATGATTTCGAGGGTGCCCTGGAGCAGCTTTCGCTGAGTAAGTCGCGTACGACGTGGCGTGTTGCGTCGCGGCCGGAGCAGCTCAATGGATTCGAGCAGCGTGGAAGGCTATTGTGGCATACACCGCTGGCGAGAGATTTGCCGCGCTATGACGAGGTCTATGACGGCCGATCGCAGACCGGTGACAACACGCTTCGCACGATGCGCATTATCTACCGTCCCAAGAACTTCGTTGCGGATACGCTGGGTGATACCACTTTCGGCACCGGATCCTGGGCGGGGATCATGCGTTATTTCGGTAACCGTGTCGATGCCAAGCGGGCGCAGTTGCTCGAGGTGCGCATGCGCACATCGGACAGCATGCGGGCCAAAATGCATATTGAGTTTGGTGTGATCCGGGAGGAGCTTGGGTTCGATGGTCTGGACGGAGCGACCTTTACGGAGGATGTCAACCGCAATGGTAAGGTCGATGAAACGGAGGATGTGGGGCTCGATGGGGTGCCGGATGTTTCCGAGCCGGGTTATGGCGCAGACAACCTGGATCCCAATGGCGACAACTTCTGGCTCAATGGCGAGGGAAAGTGTCCCTTGCCGGGTGGCTGCGATAACCTGCCGGATTCGCTCTATTTTGAATGGGCAAACGGTACCGAAGGAAATCTGAAAGATCTGAGCTTCCTCGGTGAACCGGACGAGGAGGCGCTGGGCAACAGTCCTACAACGAACAACAGCTACTTTTCCTATGTGATCGACTTCTCACAGGATACGGGGCGTTTTGCGGCCGATTCGTTGTTTGTAGACAGTTCTGCAAAGAACGGCTGGGGGACCTACCGCATTCCGATACGGGATACATCGTTTATCAATGCCCTTGTGCAGGATGAAGGTCTGCCGGCGCCGGATTTGACAGATGTCACTCACGTACGGGTGTGGTTCGAGTCAGACGAGACGCAGTTCCACTACGATACGGTAGAGATCGCCGACTGGTACTTCGTGCAATCGAACTGGCAGGATACGCTGGTTATGGGGCCGGGGTTGGTGCACGAGGCCAAGGTCGTGGTGAGCGCCGTGAGCGAGGAGGATGGAACCTACACGCCGCCACCCGGGGTGGAACCATACGAGAATCCGCAGACGGGGATTATCGAGCCCCAGCGCGGGTTGCAGATCGACTGGAGTGATCTCTACCACTACGACACGGCCATGGCCACCAAGGACCTGCTGCAGATCGAGCGGTACCTGGGGTATCGCCGGATGGAAATGTATGTCTATGGTGGCGCCGACATAGACACGAGCAAGACGCGCTTCTTCTTCCGTTTCGGTCGGGACGAGAGCAACTTTTACGAGTACAGCACGGTAGTGTACCCCGGTTGGGATCCGCGCAACCATGTCGATATCTTCTTCCAGGATATGACCAACCTGAAGGACCAGGTGTTGGCCGAGCTCGATGATCCACGACAACGCTCCGAGATTGATGTCTACGACAGCTCCAATGCCGGGTACGTGCTCCGCGTCAGGGGTAATCCGAACGTCAATGAAGTGCTCTGGTTTGGAATGGGGGTGTCGAACAAGGACACGGTCGGCACAACCAGCGGGCGAATATGGCTGGACGAGTTACGTGTGACGGATGTCATACGCGATGTGGGCACCGCGGCGCGTGTATCGTTCAACGGCAATATGGCCGATGTACTCAACTACAATTTCACCTACGAGACACAGGATCCATATTTCCGAGGGCTGTCCTCAGCGACACGTGGTGGGTCTACCAACAATCTCGGAAGCGGCGAGACGCGAACATTGATATCGTACGGTGGTACGCTGAACTTCGACAAGTTCATGCCGCGCTCGTGGGGGGCACGAATACCGATATCGATACGGTACAGCAAGAACACCCGAATACCCTTGTTGCGGACAGCATCGGATATCGTGTTACCCGAAGATGTCCGGGACCAGGAGAAGAGTGTCAGCGAGTCGAGTCAGTTCAGTATCAAAGAGTCGTTCAACAAGAAGGGTCGCAACCCGCTGTTCACGCTGCTGCTGAATCGGATCAGCACCTCGTTCAGCTACAGCCGATCGAAGCAGACCTCGGTCAACACGCCTTTCCGTCTGACAGAGAACCAGAATGTCAAGACGGATGTGGACTTGAACGTGAGCAAGCCGCCGACCCTGCCACTGTTCTTCTGGACCAAGCCGATACCCATTCTGAACAAGTTGTCCGAGTCGCGGCTGGGTCTCTATCCGAACAACTGGCGTGCGAGTGCCTCGTATGGTCGCAGCGTCAACATCTCTGATGACGCTGACTTCAACCGGGTATCGTCGGTTTCGCGCGATTTCTCGGGACGCATGGACGTGCAATACCGCATCTTCCCGAGCCTGACAACGACGTTCAACTACGATACCCGCTGGGACATGAGTGACCTGGACCTGGTGAATATCTCTTTCTCAAACCTCAAGCTGGGTGTGGAGACTCGCTACGCGCAGACGTTCTCGGCGAATTACGATCCGAATCTACTTGGTTTCCTGACGACCAAGTGGACGTACAAGGCCAGTTACAACGACAACTGGGATCGCAGCACCGAGACCCGTCGCAGTGACATGCAGCGTTCGTGGGGTGTCAGCGGTGTGTTTGATCACATGAAGCTGTTGCAAGACGACAAGGGGAAGCGTCGTGGCGGCGGACGCCGTCGGAATGTCCGCGGCGGAGGAGCGAAAGCTGATGATGGAGGGCGGCCGATCTACGACTACCCACTGGCGGTTCTTCGCTTCATGACGGGCTGGATCAAGGAGCCGAACTACAGCTATTCGCGATCGTACGGTAACAGTCTGCCGGGTATGCTGGAGCGTCCGGCGTTGAAGTATCGTTTTGGTCTTGCCGATCAGGCCGAGGTGCCGACCGGTGATTCGCGAGGGACTTCGCAGTCGGCAGGTGAGAGTGAATCGTACAGTGCCGGTACCAGTTTCACGCTTCTGGGAGGACTGCGCAATGATGTGCGGTTTTCCAGGAGTATCAACACCGACCTGATCAAGCAGGGTGCGCTCTATGAGAATGTGAATACCAAATGGCCGGACCTGTCGATACGTATCAGTCGCTTTGAGCACCTGTGGATCATTCAGGGGATCGTCAACAAGCTCATCGATGTGTTCTCTCCGCGCACGGGGTACAGCCGTGATACCAAGGAACGTACCGACATCTCCAAGGGATTCGTGCTGGAGCGTTCGGAGACAGTGAACTACAATCCGCTGCTGCAGGTCAATTTCAAGGTCGTTCGGGGGGTATCGCTGACGGCGGCGTACAACAAGACGGTCACCAACACGGAGAAGTTCAACAATGTCACCGGTGAACCACAGACCGAGACGCGCAGCGAGAACTCGTCGCTTGGTCTGTCGACAAGCTACAAGTTTTCGGCTCCGGGCGGTATCGGGTTGCCGCTTCTTGGCAGGCTGAAATTCACGTCGCAGGTGCAGATTGACTTCTCAGTGAAGTTCAACAACTCCACGACAGAGACCTCCTCCCAGGGTGGTCCGTACGTGACGAGTACGGACAAGTCGGATGTGAGTATCTCCAGCAATGTGTCTTACTCGTTCAGTCGCATGATCAAGGGTGGCCTGACGGCCCGCTGGCAGGACACCCAGGATGCGTATGCCCAGCGCAACAACCACCTTCGCGAACTCAAGCTCTGGGCAGAGATTCATTTCTAAGAACAAACGGTTGACTCGCTTGGGGCTTTGACGATACTTTGTTTCGTATCTGAACCTCAAAGAATGCGAATTGCCGATGCCCGACAAGATCACCCGTCCTCGCGATTTCCCGTCTGTTGAACAACTGATGCAACATGCCGACCTGGCCGATACAATGGCGCTGTTACCGCGGCCGATTGCGGTGCAGATTGTACAGGAGCAGGTCTCTCGCCGCAAGCAAGCGCTGATTGACAGCGGTAAGGCGGTCATGATGAGGACGCTGCTGAAGGGGATTGACCGGGCGCTTCGCGATTTCAAGCGCCAGGAAATGACACCGGTGATTAACGCGGCCGGTATTGTGGTGCACACGAATCTGGGGCGGGCGCCGTTGTCGGATGAGTTGTTCGAGGCGGCGCGCAGGATTGTTCGCGGATATTCAAATGTCGAGTTCGATTTGAAGGGTGGTGCTCGCGGCAAGCGAGGGGTGGCGTGCGAGCGTTACCTGGCCACGATTGCCGGGGCCGAGGCGGCCACGGTCGTGAATAACTGCGCCGCGGCGCTGTTTCTGATGCTCAATACGTTTGCCAACCGCAAGGGGGTGGTGATTTCACGCGGTGAGTTGGTACAGATTGGCGGTGGGTTTCGCATACCGGATATCCTTCGACGGTCCGGCGCCAAGCTGTGCGAGGTGGGGGCGACGAATATCACGTCGCTGAACGACTACGCAGAGGCAATCGATGACCGGACGGCGCTGATCTTGAAAGTGCACAAGAGCAACTTCATTCAGGCCGGGTTCACCGAAGAGGTACCGCTGAAGGAACTTGTCCCGCTGGCGCACGAACACGACAAGCTGATTATCAACGATCTGGGCAGCGGCGTACTGATCCCCACACGAGAGGCTGTGGGGTATGATGAGCCCACAGTGCAGCAATCGGTGAGGGCCGGTGCCGACCTGACGAGCTTCTCGGGGGACAAGCTGCTCGGCGGAGTACAGGCGGGACTGATCGTAGGTCGGGCTGACCTGGTGGCCAAGGTCAAGAAGAACCCGCTGTACCGTACGGTTCGGGTGGACAAAATGGTGTTCGCGATGCTCGAACGGTTGTTGAGTTCGTACTTGAACGGGACGCATCAGGACGACATTCGGCTGTGGCAGATGCTTCGTGTGCCGGAGGCGGAGTTGTACAAAGTGGCTAA
>WJKG01000202.1 GCA_014729205.1 candidate division GN15 bacterium
GATTCTTCCCGTCGTATTTTGGACTGATCGGCACTACGGTCGTGATGAGTCTTGGCTTCCACTACTTCGAAACTACCGCCCAGTCACTGACTCTGCAGTACTTCAACAAGCGCACAGCACCGCTGGTGTTCGGCAAGCTGCGTAGTTTCGCGGCGGCATCGAATATCGGTGTGGGGGCCTTGATTTTTCTGCTGGTTCCTGTGCTGACATACAAGCAGATCTATATCGTCATCGGTGGCCTGATTCTCAGTGCCGCTGTCTGGAGCTTCACCAAGGAACCAATCCGTCGCGGTCTGCCGCCACAACGTATCAAAGTCATCGTTCGGACACGCTACTGGCTTTACTATTTCCTCACGCTAATGGCGGGAGCCCGGCGGCAGATCTTCGTTGCTTTCGCCGTCTTTCTGCTGGTGAAGAAGTTCGGATACACGGTGCAGGAGATCACGGTGCTCTTTGTGGTCAATAATGTGGTCAACTACTTCCTCAGTCCCCTGATCGGTAAGGCTATTGTGCGTTTCGGCGAACGCAAAGTGCTCAGCGGTGAGTATGCCTCCTTGATTGTCATCTTCCTCGCCTATGCTGTCGTTGACTCCAAGTGGATCGTGGCGGTACTGTATGTGCTCGACCACATCTTCTTCAACTTCTCAATGGCCATTCGCACCTTCTTCCAGAAGATCGGTGATCCAGGCGATATCGCTCCCAGCATGGCGGCTGGATTTACGATCAACCATATCGGGGCCGTGGTCTTCCCGGTGGTGGGTGGGGTGCTCTGGATGGTGGACTACCGTATTCCGTTCATTGCCGGTGCAGCAATGAGCCTCATATCTCTCGTAGCCGTGCAACTCATCACCGGTCAGGTACGCAAAGCACGGCTTCGCCAGGAGGCTCTCGATGAAGCCGCGGCGGTGATCCCCGGCCGGCAGTAAGCTCCTCGCGCGAGAGCTTGGGTTATCACCAGCCATACTGTCTGGGGCCTTGCACATTATCGAATCCTGTCATATATTAGCAGATACAACATGAATGGGGGCAATCCATGACTCTAATTCGTGATCTATTGGGCATTGTTTGGGATATAGCAAAACTGTACCTGCCGCTGGGCATTTTCGCAGTATCGGTAGCTGGTGGAGCTTGCCTGGTGATCTTGATCAATGGCTACCCCGTGCTCGGTGTCGTTGTGGGGGTACTTCTCGCCATCGCCATATGCACGGGGCATCACGCCCTCGATCGACGAGGGTTCTGGAAATGATGGTTTCTAACAACAGAAAGGGGGCTTTTATGCCGGACGATCCTCTGTGTGACATCGTGAACAAGCTGGAAGAATTGAGCACTATGTCAACGCTTGTCATTGTTGAGCTGCTTGTCATCGCCATCTTGTTAGGGGTATTGACCACGCTGGTGATTATTAAACTGTAGGCGGCTCGGCTTCTGTATATATCAAAACCGGAGGCAAACATTAGAAAACACTAAAAAACATTTGTAAACAGTAATAATGTGCCGTATATTGGGGGCGAACCGAAACCACGCGGAGGTTGAGTCCATGACAGATACGGGTCACTCGTTCCGGGAGCATTTTCCAACCTTACAGGACTCCGACGAGTTCTTCAACCGCATGCTCTCGAACGACTACAGGTGGCACAGGATTGCCCGGCAGCTGGCACTGCTGGCCGTTCTTGCCTTCGGATACGGTATCGTGATGGGGGTGTATCACAGTCTGGCCCAGGCGATAACATCGGGGATCAAGGTGGCCGTGTTGTTCCTGCTGGTACTGATCATCTGCTTTCCAGCCTTCTACATCGTGCAGTACATTCTTGGCTCGCGGCTCAAGTTGCACCAGATGATCTCAATCGTGCTCTCGGGATTCACTCTAATGCTGGCCATCATGGTTTCGTTTGCCCCGATACTGATCATATTCCTGCTGACCGGGGGAAACTACTACTTCCTTCAGCTTCTTCACATTGCGGTGTTCATTGTGGCGGGTTTGTTCGGGATGAATGCCGTAGTTCGGGCGCTGAAGTACTCGTGTGAACGCAAGAGTGTGTATCCGCAAACTGGCGTGGCCATCTTCCGGTTCTGGGTCGTCATTCTCGCTTTCGTGGGGATACAGCTGGCGTGGAACTTCAGGCCGTTCCTCGGGGATCGGGGACAACCGTTTGAGCTGTTTCGTGACTACGAAGGTAACTTCTACACCGCCCTGGTGTACTCCGTGGACAAGTTGATCGAGGGAGGTCAGGAAGAGGACGCAAGCACGGCTCACAGATCCGAATACTTGCAGCCAGCCAATGAAGTAGCCGATACGGTATCGCTGGAAGAGCTTCTGGGGGGGGATACGACTCTTGGAGACTGACATCATGACCCTTGAGGAAGTGGCGGCGTATTTGAAGGTGAAGCCACAGACCATTTATACATGGGCCCAGGAGAAACGGATACCGGCGGCCAAATTGGGCAAGGAGTGGCGTTTCAAGAAGTCGATTATTGACAAATGGTTTGATTCTCACATTGATGAGAAGTTCGCATCAGTGCTGGCTGACTGCTATGATCAAGACCGTGACGATGACAAGTAGGTGCGAACACGACTACTCCGAGACAGGCCTTGCTCAACGATTGCAATCAAACGTGGAGGATATGTGGACGCCATCAGCTACCGACCGATCGGGATCATTCACACACCTTTTGCCACCCCGAAGGCGACACCAATCCAGCCCAAGTACGCCGAGGGTGCCAAAGGGCGCGTAGTTCTCGATCAAGCGTATGCTGAGGGGTTGGCCGATGTGGACGGTTTCTCCCATATCACACTTGTCTATCATCTGCATCGAAGCGAGGGCTACAAGCTCAAGGTGGTACCCTACCTGGACACTGAGGAACGCGGCTTGTTTGCGACCCGTGCACCCCGCAGGCCAAATGCCATTGGAATCTCGGTCGTGGTGCTCGAGCGGGTTGAGGGCAATGTGTTACACATAGCCAATGTCGATATGCTTGACGGTACACCTCTTCTGGATATCAAGCCGTACGTGGAGGGGTTTGTTGGCGATACCCCGGTGCACACCGGCTGGATTGGCAGGGTGAGTCATGAACGGGCCGAGGGTCGCGCCGACGACCGGTTTCATAAGGAAGATGATTGAAGGTGAACAGGTCAGTCGATTACACGAGGCTTAAGCGGGCAGTTCAGGGCCCGGTGCCAGCATCTTGAGCATCTTCAGGCCGTCGGTTCCATCTCCGTAGTATTCGGGGAGTTCACGGACTATGTCATAGCCGTGCTTTCGGTACAAGCTGATCGCAGACAGGTTATCGGCACGTACTTCCAGGTATATTCCCACCCGTTCCCTGGCTGCCGCCTGCCGTTCGCACTCGTTCAATAGAGAGGCACCAATTCCGAGACCCCGTGCGGTCGGCGCAACGGCAATGCTGTAGAGCCGTCCCAGCCTCGAGTTCTTTCGCCACAGCATGTACGCCGCTGCCAGCGGTGTTCCTGACTGCCGGGCAATCAGCACCGTGGACTTTGCCCGTGTTATCAGGTATTTGATCTGCCGTTTAGAGAAACTATCCGCGGTAAAGGTCGATAACTCCAAGTGCAGCAACCAGGCGATGTCGGACTTCGAAGCAAGGCGAATGCGGATGTTACCCATCAGGAGACCTTGAGATGCCGGGTGAGGAAACGTACCACGCTTTCATACAGGTGGCCCGCCTTTTGATCCTCCTCACCAGCGACAATTGAAGGGTTGTCATTGACTTCGATAACGACATAGTCACCATTGACCTGCTTCAGATCGACACCATAGAGTCCCCGACCGACAGCGTTGCAGGCGTCGACGGCTCGTTGAATCAGGAGCGGATCGGCATCAGCAAGCGGAATCCCTTTGACGGGACCATAGACCGTGCGACCATCAGACAGATACGTCAGGATCTTCCACTGCTTGCGTGGGATTGTATACTGGCATACATAGATCGCCTCACCACCCAGTACACCGACACGCCAGTCAAACCGGGACTGGATGAAGCGTTGGACGACAATTCTATCGGCCCGTCGGAAGAACCGCTTTCCGACACGCGTGAACTCCTCCGGTGTGGAGACCTTGTCCACATACATGGAGAAACTGGAGTTGGGTGCCTTCAGGACCAGCGGTTTGCCCAACTGGTCAATCAGTTCCCTGCATCGGCGGGCAGTCAGTTCTTCCTGCTGGATATACTGCGTTTCCGGTATGGCTACTCCTGCCCGTTCCAGATGCCTGTACATATTCACCTTGTCACAACATATGCGGATGGAGTCGGGGTCGTCGATAACCATAATCCCATGCATTTCTGCTATGCGAGCCGCTACATAGGCGGAATTGAGCGGGTCGGTCAGTGCTCTGATAAAGATCGCGTCGTACTGCGGGATCTTGTACATGTCCGGGCGAAACAAGAAATCGGCTCTATGCCCGAGACGACGAGCTACCTGGGCAAACCGCATGAGGGCATTCATCTCCCATGAATTGGAGATGGTGTATCGCTCGGTATAGATGCCTATCGATCCCATTGGATTCTCTGCTCAAGGTATCGTAGTTCCCTGGTCTTGAGCGAATGGAAGGGCATAGGAGATATGTCGCTCACCAAGTACTCATCTTCGGCGGTAACAACTACACGGACCTTCGCCAATGGTATTCCAAACGACTCCCACAGTTTTCTCCCGACTGTGCGAAATCTAACCGATGTCGACCACCCCAGGACCATTCGGAAATAGACGACCCTTGCAGCCTCCGGAAGCTCCTGGCAGCATATGGCATAGGTGAAATTGCGCGTCATCGACTTGGCCACGGCCTTTTCACGCCCCGGCTTGAGCACCAGCCGGCTCTTGATCATGAATGGGTTAATAGGATCGATGAGTACCGGTGGTTCGAAGTAGCCATTGCTCAGGTAATAGCTCGGGGTTGACAAGCCTGCCAGGCGGGCGCGCTCAAGGAAGAGCGGTGGCACATAGGCGTCCAGCATCTCTTTGCCGGTAGGGTGAATGCACTCGCCCTTGAGTTCTCGTTCTTGCGAGATGTAGTAGGCGAGTTCCAGGTAGTCATAGCTACCAGCCAGATTGACGAAACACTCGCCATCCGGGTACCAAGCCACCCAATCATGCTCCCTGGCAATCACCAATTGAGCCGGAAGTGATCGGCCCACACGTCCTCTTGCGACTTCAAGTCGCCCACCAATGGTTACGTACAATAAGCAGCGTCAGTTGCCGGCAGACCTGAAAGGGCATACCCGGGTGCCAACTGCTTGTCTCGGCCGGAAGATCGAGTGTTTGGTCGCAGCAGGCAACGAAAAAGCCAGGTCGAAGGCACGATGACGGTCATTTTTATCAGCCAAGAGCCCTGGACTAACTTTCTCCAAACCGTGCGGTCAGCCAGTCAATAACCTCCGGTCGAGATCTGCGCATCTGAGCCCACCGTGGGGCAGGGTCGCGAAAGTAGGTGTCATAGCGCAGCGTGACAACATCGCTGATGTCATCGAATCGATCCGCCGCTTGCCAATGCTGCTCGAAGAAGAGAGGATAGTTGTAACGGTTATCGAGTTCTACGAGCTGTGACTGCTCTACCAGATTGAGGACCGCCCCCACCAGGGCTGCCTGATACAGAAAGACGCGCCATTTCTCTTCCGCTCGGCACAGTTCACAGATGGTCTCGTCCTCGTACAGCTTCTCAAACACGACGGGCCATCTGCGAAGCATACCAACTTCAGGTCGCACGGCCAGAAGGCCGGCATTGAAGTACGGGCGGATGGTCACTTTGTCGGCGATTGTCATCATCGGAAAGAGCTGCTCGGTGTCAATATCGGCGATCTCATAGACCCGCTTCCAGAAGGTGTCGGGTGGCTTAGCCAGTGCCGAGCCGCTCCGATTATGCATGACCGGTCGGAAGGCCAGCACCTTCTCGCCCGCCAGTGACAATTCATCCGGTGGCTGTAGCACGACCGTGTCCTCATCCATCCATACCAGCACGGAAGTCATCCCGACTGCCTGTTGTTCGGCCACGGCAGCCGCATAAACCTTGCCTGAATAGTACAGCCAGCGTGACTCTTCAGGTACGCCTACAGTATGTACAGACACTTCGAGTCCGTGCAGTCGATCGATCAATGTCGCTTCCGACGGTTCATAGGTTTCCGGTAGATATACGCGCACAGGCGCGCGGGCGTGGATGCCGGCAAACTCTCGGATACTCTCAACCAGAAAGATCGTGTGCTGGAGTTGCTCATCGGACTCGGCATAGCTGGCAAAGATGAAGGTCGTATCCTGCTCCACGGGTGATCGCACCATTTGCTCCCGAGTGCGGCCACCGGTGACTTCATTGAACGTATTGATCATACCAATCGTGCTTTCCAGCCGGCAAACGGGCTGTTTTCGGTAAGGGAATACAGAGAGCCACGGGGGTTTCCGTGATCGTCATCTGGTCTGAGATGCTCAGTCGCCTGCGTTGATCATCGAAGTCCTCGTTACTCTCTTGGTAATATTGTCAATCGACAGGCATTCGTCAATGATGCTGTCTGCGTCCTCATATGATAGTGCCTTTTGCCTTTGTATAATCGACCGGAATGACTATCTTATGGTCGCACGGGTTAGTGGTATGTCTTGGCTCTGAGAATCCCCTTAGAATTGTCAGTGCCGCATCCCAACGCAGGTCGAGAATACAACTGCTGACACATAGAATTTCGGAGGTAGATCATGTCACGATCGGTTTGGATCGCACTGCTCTTTCTGACGATGTGTGTGGGTACAATGGCCCTTGCCGGGGCACCCCGCACCATTTCGTATCAGGGCAGACTTACCAATGATGCTGGAGAGCCGCTGACGGGCTCATACGACATGACCTTTAGAATCTACAATCAACCCACGGGTGGGGCAACTTTGTGGAGTTCCGGCGAACGAGCCGTCGACGCATTCGATGGCCTGTTTGCCTACGTACTTGGATCCAACGTAGCTCTGCCATCAGACCTCGTAGCCGACACCACCTTGTGGCTCGGTATCCAGGTCGGCTCCGATGCTGAGTTGGTCCCACGAACGGCACTGACTTCGGCCGCGTTCGCCATGCGGTCGCTGGTCGCAGATTCTGTGCAGAGCGACATGTATGTCAAGAATACGGGAGACACCATTGAAGGCAATCTGTCGCTGGCCACCTCGGGGACAGAACACGTCAGACTTCAAACGAGCACGACAGGGTCGGTCCACCTGTTCGATGGGTCCGCGGACCTGACTGCGTATTTGACATCAGGCAACGCTGGCGGTGCTTATGGACGTCTCATGAACCCAAATGGACAGTATGGCATTGGCTTCGAAGTGTGGCCCAATGGTAGTTCCATGTATCTTAAGGACGACACCGGAGCCTCACAGTTCCTCTTCGATACCCGACAATCCGGAACCAACGCGTTTGCCGTTCCGGAAGGCTCGATTCACTCGGCTGACATCGCCAATGAACCTGGCATCGCAGCCAATGTGGACGGCTCAGTGACTACTCTCACGTCAGAAACAATGAGCGACATCGAAGTAGTGACTATCACTATTCCCGAGTCCGGCTACATTCTCGTTCAGGCAAAGTGCTATGTGCAGATTAGCGATCCCTCGATCGACAGTGTAGTTATTTTCTATGTACAAATCGACGAGACTGAGGGCGGCAGTCCCTCTTACCCCTATTATCAAAAGTGTGGATTCGGAAGCATGCCGTTTTCGAGCATGCTATTCCTTCCGGTGTTCACGCAGAGGATGTATGGCAAGGCAGCGGGTACCCATACGTTCCGACTGGAGGGTCGCAAGTCGAGCGGGTCGTTTGTGGCTAATGTATGGGATCCTATCATAACGGCTATATACATACCCACCTCGTATGGCTCAGTCGAAACGTTTGTATCCTCCGCCGATGCCGCTGACTTTGAATCTGCCGCATTGCAGCCCGCCCGCGAGGATGACCAGATGCCCGACCAATACAGGGAACCCGTATACAAGGTCGACCTGCGCGAATTGGAGCTCCGTGCAGCCCGTGCACAGGCCGAGGCCGAGCGGAAACGACGCGAACTACTCGAGGCCCAACTCCGCGAACGCGAGGAGCAGGCTCTACCGTAGCAGCGCAATTACCTGTGCTGGAAAGGCCTAGATAGCGGCGATAGTGACCGATAGTACTAATACGACATTATATAGCTCAGGAGTACACATGACTCGGAAGACCGCGATCCTGATTTTGGTGTTGGTCGCAGGACTTGTGACTACAATCATCGCCGGGGCACCCCGCACCATCTCGTATCAGGGCAGACTTACCAATGATGCTGGAGAGCCGCTGACGGGTTCATACGAGATGACCTTCAGTATCTACAATCAACCTACTGGTGGGGCGGCGCTGTGGAGTTCAGGTCCACAGACGGTGGCCGTATTCGATGGACTGTTTACCTATGCCCTTGGATCCAACGTAGCTCTGCCACCAGAGCTCGTAGCCGACACCACCTTGTGGCTCGGTGTCCAGGTCGGCTCCGATGCTGAGTTGGTCCCGCGAACCAGATTGACCAGTGAGGCTTTCGCGATGAGTGCCCGAACCGCCGACTCTCTCACCGGGGATCACTATGTGTACAACACCGGCGACACTATTGACGGCGACTTGCTTCTTAGGGAATCGGCCAGTGACCGCCTTCTGCTGCGAGCCTCCTCTTATAGTAAGATCGAGATGTATGATGCCTCTGAGGGAGAAACAGCGATGTTGACGGCAGGTACGGACGGGGGAGCTTTCCAGCGCCTGATGTCTGGCGATGAATCCTCTCGGATCCACCTCGATGCCTGGGAAACCGGCAGTTCGATGCGCCTGTACAATGGGGACGCAACGGTTGGTATGGTCTTCGATACCCGTCTCGCAGGCACTGCTGCCGTGACCCTGCCCGAAGGCTCGATTCACTCTCTGGACATCGCCAATGAACCCGGTATCGCCGGTAATGACATCTCAAGCGGTGTATTCGTTCCTTACTCGGAAATGGCGGACCTTGTGTCAGTTACCATCACCATTCCCGATGATGGATACCTCCTTCTGTTCGGAAACAGCTACATTAGGTTTGAATTGGTTCCCGTAAGCAGCAGTCTGTTTGCGGGGATCCAGATCGATGAGACGACAGGTGGAGGTACTTCGGGTCCCTCCTATCAGAGAGCCGGGTTCAGTGAGTTTCCGGACATTGCGACGGTCCGTCTGCACCTTTCGACCCAGCGGACATACTTCAAGTCTGCTGGCACTTATACCTTCATTCTCGAGGGCAGGAAGTCCGATGATTATGGCAGTGTCTTTGCATGGAACTGCCAGTTGACAGCCCTGTACTTGCCAACCTCCTATGGTTCCGTAGAAACCGCAGTCTCCTCCAGCGATGCCAACGCCTTCGAATCAGCTCGTGTTCAGTCATTCAAGACCGACAGCGACCGTGATGAAGGGTCGACTGAGTCCGTCTACAAGGTCGACCTGCGCCAACTGGAACTCCGCGCCGCCCGCGAGCGCGCCGAGGCCGAACGTGCTGAGCGAGAACTGCTGGAAGAGGAACTTCGCATACGAAATGAGGAAGCACAGCAGTAGTATCGAAAACTGGCTTCTTGCATGAATTGGAGAGGGCCCCGAACTCGGGGCCCTTCGTCTTTGGAGGGAGTTGCTATATGTGAATAAAGCGCCAAAGACGGTTATTGGTTTCCGCTATCCGAGGCGGTACTTGCGGCGCGTGCGGCCCTGTCGACATGTGGCTCGTCGTGTACGTCCTCACAACCGGAAATCATCGTCTTACTGTTAGCCAAAGGAGTATGACCTGTTCCTGTCAGGTACACATGGGCAATAGCGAAGGCCAGCATCACAAACGCCGCTATAACTCTCTTTCTATGACCTCCAGACTGATGAATATCTGTCCTTGATCCACGATTACATTCATTTGATAATGAACCGCCTGAAGTGATTCACAACAGGCGCGGCTTCTTTGGGGAAATGTAATCGGGGTTACCAGAGGTACTGTAACTCCCTGTTCTACTTGGAATTCGCCTGATTCAGGCGGCTGGAAATGCGGAGGCCACTTAATCTATACGAAGGAGATCAGGCTATGTATCAAATCGAGAACTCGCGACTCTCTAATAGTACGGGGAAAGCGCTTAAGCACTTTCCCCACATTATACTGCTGTTTCGTCAATTGAAAATGTTTATGTGAAGACATGGAGAGGATGCTGTTATGAAACGGTTTACCCTGGGAATGCTGGCACTGCTGCTGATGATGGCCTCGGGCGCCTTAGCTGCTGATTGTGTTGAGGTCGATATCGAACTGCCTGCGTCGGTCATCGCTGAGCCTGGTGCCAACGCTGATGGGTACTTCGAACTTGTAAACTGCGGCGATGAAGCAACGACCGTTGAGTTTTCTTTCGCGGTCCAGATTACCGATCTGCCGCCCATTGATGTCGGTGGCATTGAAATGCCCCTTGGAGCTGGTGAGACCATTTCTCGTGAGTTTATCGTCCCGGTTCCGCCCATGGCCGCCGGCTATGAAGTAAACATCTGTGTCACTGCGACATCTGGCGATGTCTCCGCAGAGGATTGCGCTACGATGGTTATTGAGGGCACCGATGGTGCTGCTGCCGGTAAGGAGATTTCTCTTGTGGCCGCTACCGCAGACGAGTGCGTAGAGATCGATCTCGAATTGCCGGATACCGTCGTGGCCGAGCCGGGTTCAATGGCCGAGGGGTATTTCGAGCTCGTCAATTGTGGTGACGAGGCCGAACTGATCACCCTGGGATTAACCCTGGAATTGATGGACACATCAGTGACCTTCACCGGTCCAAAGGCGATGCTGGGAGCCGGCGAGTCTGTATCGCGCGATCTGAATCTGCCGATTCCACCGGTCGTTCCTGCCGGTACATACGTCATCTGTGTGTCGGCCTCAGCCGGCGATGCATTTGCTTCAACTTGCCAGACTGTAGTCGTTGTCAACAGTGACATGGGAATGCAGGGGGTACAGGATGATGATCCGCTCAAGGCGACCAATTATCCTAACCCGTTCAACCCTGTAACCACTATTTCTTTCGATCTGTCTGACGCTTCGCAGGTTTCGGTGCGTGTGTTCAATATGCTCGGCCAGGAAGTCGCCACGCTACACGATGGGCAGCTTTCGGCCGGCCCGCAGGAGTTCCAGTTTGACGCTTCAGATGTGGCGTCGGGCGTGTACTTCTATCGCATTGAGACCAGTCAGGGCGCCACTACCGAAAAGATGATGCTGCTCAAATAGAGCGGCAAAGGCCGTGACCACTCAGGTCACATGTTTGCACGCGCTTTCAATCGCGCTTGATTGGACCTGACAAGAGACGGACCTCGACATTACGAGGTCTGTCTCTTTCTTTACCTTCTACGCAATCCAGCCGATGAGTACTACTATGACAAAGTTCCTTCTCATTACTATCGCTCTGTTCGTGTCCGTCAGCTCCGTCAATGCCTGGGACCTACTGGGATATGTCAACGGCGAAGTGACTGGTGATCAAATGGGTTCAGCACTGGCCGAGATTGATTTCGATGGCGATGGCTACGAAGATCTTGCGATCGGAGCGTCTGCTGCTGACCCGGCGGGTACTTCATCGGGAGCAGTCTACATCCTGTTCGGTGGCCCGGACGCTGATTTGGTCGGCGACACGACTCTCGTTGGCGCCGCCAGCTCTTTCTTTGGTAAGGCACTGGCCAATATTGGAGATGTCAATGCCGATGGATTCGACGATCTCGCAGTCGGTGCACCCTTCTATGACGATCCTGCACCAAACGCCGGTGCTGTCTATGTGTTCTTCTGCGGTCCCGGAGCGGATACTACCGTCGACCTGCTACTAACGGGTGAGGCGGCATCCGATTACTTCGGAACAGCTGTCTGCGCCGCCGGTGACTTTAATGGCGACTCATATGACGACATCGCAGTTGGCGCGTACCGCGCCGACTGGAGCAGTTTCTCCGATGCCGGTAAGGTATACCTGTACTATGGTGGTCCGTCGATCGACAACACAGCCGACGGGGCGCTGGTTGGTGAAGCGGATGGCGAGCGTTTTGGCTATGCGTTAAGTGCTGCTGACTTTGATCTGGATGGAGTGCCCTCACTGGCTGTTGGGGCATACAGTTACGACAGTCAGGATCTCAATGTTGGTCGGATTTACATCTTTGATGGTGGTATCGGGTACGATACGCTGGCCGATCATCGTATCTCTGGTAGTCTTGCTGGTGAGAAGCAGGGCTGGTCCCTGTCTGCAGGACTCATTACCTCCGATAACTATCCGGACTTGGTCATGGGGAGTGATGGGTATTCTGTCAGCAACTTCGAGACCGGCAAGGTGTACATTTACGCTGGCGGCGCCGTTTTCGATACAGTCCTCGATGATAGCTTCACGCTGGGTCGAGCCGCTGACGATTTTCTCGGCTATGCAGTCGCTGCGGGAGTGGATATCGATACGGATGGATGGGGGGAGATCATCGCCGGGGCTCCAGGGTATGACGATGGTGCGTTGGACGCCGGCGCTGCGCTGTTGTTGGATGCTCAGGGAGGTGCCTTGAGTGTGGACACAACCTTCGAGGAGATTGAGAGTTCGGCCGAAATGGGTGAGGCGGTAGCGTTCTGGAGTGGGTACGGACAGGCTCATGAGGGCGCTGTTGTGTTTGGGGCCACAGGCTTCGACTCGTTTCGAGGAAGAGTCACCGTCTACACTATCGCCGGGGCGCAGCAGAATCAGCGGCCGGAGGTCACCTATACCGGCCAGACTCAGGTACCCTATGGCGACTCTATTATCTTGTCGGTTTCAGGTAGCGATCCTGACGGGACCACTCCTGATTTGTTAGCCTATGGCCTTCCGACCGATGCTGTCTTCGCCGATAGCGGAAATGGTGCTGGAGGTTTGTACTGGCTCACGACTCAAAGCGATGTAGGCGCGCATAGCATAGTGCTTAGTGCGAGTGACGGCGAGTTGGCCGACAGCCTGCACGTCGACTTGCTGGTAACTGACACGGCAAACTGCTGTGTGGGTATTCGTGGCAATATCAATAACGACAGCGAGGATCAGGCGAATATAACTGATGTAACCTATATGGTTGCTTACCTCTTCGGCGATGGGGCGCCACCTGCCTGCCCCGAGGAGGCAGACCTCAACGCCGACGGCACCTTGAATATCTCGGACCTGACCTATTTCGTCAATTATCTCTTTGGCAGCGGAACTGAGCCGCAGCCTTGCGATTGACCCAGTCCTTCACATGTGTCAGAAACTTCGGCCACCGAGTTCGCTTGGTGGTCGTTTTTTGTGTTTCCGGCTCAGGAATATCGATCCAGGAGCTTGAAACTCCTACCGCCTAATCTTTGTTCAGCAGACAAACATCCCCTTACAGTATTTGCGTAACTGCCGATAAAGGGGAAAAGAACGTGATGATGCTATTGACAAATGGAGGTTAGTACGTGTCCAATGTGAACACCAAGAAGGGAGTGATTGGCATTCTCACCGGTGGTGGCGATGTTCCGGGATTGAACCCGGCTATTCGCGCTGTCACAATCCGCGCCATTCGCGAAGGATATCAGGTCGTCGGCATTCGCCGTGGATGGGCGGGCGCGGTTGACATCATTCGCGACAAAGAGGCTGACAATAGCAACAACTTCCAGATACTGACCGAAGATATAGTCAACAAGGCCGGTCGTACCGGAGGTACGTTCCTGCATAGCTCCCGAACACATCCGGGACACGTTCGCAAAGAGAATGTCCCGCCGCATCTGCAGGATGAGTACAACGCTGAGATGAATGACCTGACCCCGGAAGTGATCAAGAACCTGGACTACCTGGGTATCGACTACATGATTCCCATTGGCGGCGACGATACACTGAGTTACGGGGTGCGTCTGTATCAGGAAGGCGTGAAGGTGGTCGCTATCCCCAAGACAATGGATAACGATGTACCGGGTACGGACTACTGCATCGGCTTTTCGACCTGTGTCACGCGCACGATTCGTATGACCAACAGCCTTCGCACGTCGGCCGGCTCTCATGAGCGATTCCTGGTGCTGGAAGTGTTCGGTCGTTATGCTGGATTCACGGCCATGTTACCGACCATGGCCGGAGCGGCCAATCGCTGCGTCATTCCCGAACACAAATTCGATATCGAGCACCTCACGGAGCTGCTCACTCACGATCGGGCCGGTAACCCCAGTCGCTATTCAGTAGTGCTGGTCAGTGAGGGGGCTATGTTCGAGGGCGGTGAGATGGTGTTTCAGGATGACACACGCGACGCATATGGCCATGCCAAGCTGGGTGGTATTGGCGACCTGGTTTCGGCGCGGCTCAAGGAGATCTCTCCAAAATTTAACAACGGCAAGCCGATTAGTGTCATCAATCAGAAGCTCGGCTATCTTGTTCGCGGTGGCGATCCCGACGCCATCGATTCGGTCGTGCCTATGGCCTACGGTAACCTGGCGCTGGATTTGATCCTTAACCGTGTTCATGGGCGGCTGGTTGTGCTCAAGAACGGGCGCTATGACAACGTGCCGGTCGATGTGGTCACGAGTATGAAGAAATTCGTCAATGTGGGCAAGCATTACAACACTGATCGTCTGCGCCCCAACTACCGCAGCTTTGAAATGCAACCGCTGTTCATCATGACCAGCGAATGATCTCTTGGATAGCCTGATTCCAAAGAGTAACAGAAAAGAGTGAAGCCGGGTTGGTTACAACCCGGCTTCTTTAGTCGCGTGCGTGATTGACTAAGGTGCTACTCACGCCTTGATCGTTTGTCCCCAGCGCTTCTGAACCATACCCGCAAAAGGGAGTCTAACGTAACGGGGTAGCTGGTTGTGTTTCTTGCGCCAGGTCAGAAAAACATGCTTGTGCTCGAGTATATTGAAGGCGGCAGTCAGGTCCCACAAGGGTGGCAATACCAGTGTTACCTCACGGCCGACCCGCTGCATTTCGTCGAAGAACCGCTCGGGATCATCAACATGCTCGATGGTGTGCGAACACAGCACTCGATCAAACTGCTGTGAGGCGAATGGCAATGAATATATATCATCGACACGTACAAATCTCGGTACCTCGCTGTGCTGTACAATATCGGCATTGATCCCTCCACCGTCGGTGTAGCCGCAGCAGATGTTTAGATCCCAGGTATTGCTACTCACGATTTTGTTCTTCAGCCATCCATAGCTGATCATATTGGTGAGTTTCACAAAGGCGAGAAAGATGAGTACAACAAGAATGATGGTTGGAAGCACTATGGTCTCTTCCTTGAATGAGTTGTGAAAGAGCAGGGCCTTACGGGGCCATCGACTGGGTCGGCAAAGGCGACGCGGATTCTCCTGTTCTTCGTTTGTATCTGCGTATTGTCTCCTCATAGAGCATGAGCATCCGCTCGGCTATATCGCTCCATCGATGTGTACAAGCGGCCTCACGCGCCTGGAGTCCCATTCTCTTTCTCATCTGTTGGTCTTGCACCAGCCAGTCAACGGCCTGGACAAAGTCATCATCGCTCCGGGTCACAAAGCCGGTGCGGCCATGATCCACCAGTTCTTTCGGTCCCATCGAACTGGTAACGACTGTAGGTACTCCCGAACTCATGGCTTCCAGAACCACATTGCCCAGTGTGTCCGTGTGCGACGGAAACACGAACAGATCGGAGTCAGCATATACCTGAGCCAGGGCATGCCCACTCAAGCGACCGGTGAATGTGGCTTGAGGCAGTTCATGCTGCATAGTCTCCAAATACGGGCCATCGCCGACAACCGTCAAGTGAACATCGTTACGCCCTTTAAAGATGTCAACTAAATGGGCGAGGTTCTTCTCCGGAGCAACCCGGCCAACATAGAGTGCACGGACCCTGGAATCCGTGCGAGTCCGATGCTCAGGATGAAAGCGTACCGTGTCTACTCCGCGGGACAATACGCGAACCGGTGGTCTGAGTTGGGCATCAAGTTCGTCTCTTACACTTCTGGAGGGCGCCAGAATCAAGTCTGCCTTGTTGTAGAATCGAAAGACCCAACGTGACATGAAGGCACCCATCGCCTTTCCGGCAAGCTGTCCGGCGATGCGCCCATAACGAATGCGGGCGTAGTGGTCCAGGGCTGTATGGTAGACAGCCACAAACGGACAGTCACTCCGCTTGGCTATTCCATAGGCAAACCACCCCATTGGATCAGGAGTCGAGCTATGGGCCAGATCATAGGTGCGCCTGGCCAGCTCACGTCCAAGCCGCGAGGTTCTGATGGCCGGATCGATCCATCGCATCGGATCAATCTTTACCGGTACCTTCGGTCGGTGCTGGATCACCCTCAAAGGGCCATGGTACTCGATACTGTCTTGCGGACCATACGCCAGCACGTCGATTTCAATCCCGGTTGTCTTCAGATGAGGAATGAGACTCTGGTAGGTGGTCACTACTCCATCAGTCTCACCCCAGTTACCCAAAAAGCCTGCAACCAACAACAAGCGCTTCATTCGATGTGACTCCCTCTCACAAGCGAACTGTTAGTAGTTACCTAACTTAATGAGCGGCAGCCATATTCAATTCCCGTAAGCATGATGTTTGAATTGAGTGAGAATCGTTAGTGCTTTGTAAGCTCCTCGGTAGTCATGGGTTATCCGCACCGGATCGAGAATAGAACGGTACCTCTTGGACAGTTCGAGTACAATCTTCGTCGTTATTGCATGGGTCCAGCCTGTTGTGGTCCGGCAGGCGAAAACAGCAACTGGAATCTGCGGTTTGACCAACACCCTGACACCAAAATCATGACACCAGGAGTTACCAACAATCCCAATGATCCCTAAATCCAAACTACTGCCGCGAATGGCGCTTATCGGCCTGTTGCTCTGGAGCAGCCTTTGGGCGCAACGCGAAGAACCGAAGAAGACCATGATTCGGGGCGAGCCCATGTATACCGTCCTCGAACCCGGAGCTATTCCGGCCATATTCGACCCGGAGTTCATCGATGTTGACTCGGCTCAATCACTGTATTATCCCGATGAGCCACTTCTGGCGGTCGTCGTCGATGGACAGGCCAGGGCCTACTCAACCTGGCACCTGGACCGCCATGAGGTAGTCAATGACCGTATCGCCGGAACCGCTATCGCCGCAACGTGGTGACCATTGTGCTTCACCGGCATCGTGTATGCCGCCAAGGTAGATACGCTGACCCTCACTTTTCAGGCCTCCGGGGCACTGTGGCAGGACGCGCTGGTCATGCAGGATATGCAGACAAAGTCGCTCTGGTCACAGGTCAACGGCGAGTGTCTTCAGGGTCCGCTAAAGGGAGCGAAACTGGATCTGTTCCCATCTCAGCTAACAACGTTCAAAGCCTTCGCCCGTGATTTCCCCAATGGGGAGTTGTTGGCCAAACCGGAGCGTGGACCGGAGGGTTCAGCCTATGGACGCTATTTCGCCGACACCAAGCGCCTCGGGATATTCGGAACGCGGAACGACTTCGCCAAGCTCGATGGTAAGGCTTACGTTTACGGACTCCGAATGCACGGCAGAGACTTCGCTGTCGCCAGGGACTATCTCGAAAGTCATGGCTGGGCCGAGATCACTGTTGATGAGAATGAGGCAACGTCGCCACGTGCTATCATCATCTATGATGACGCCAACAACACTGCACGAGCGTGGCGGATTGAAGCTCCAGGTGACAGCCGAGTTGAAATCGTGGGAGACACCGTGTTTGTCGGAGAGATGGCGCGTTACGATGCGCGTACCGGCGATCCGCTGGCAAGAACACAACAGCGCTTGGAACCCTTGCCGTTAGTCAGTTCATTCTGGTTTGCCTGGGTTACGTTCTTCTCTGATACGGAACTCATCAAGTAGCAGATTCAGGCGGGTCGATACAAATCGGGCCCGCCTTTGCTTGCAGTAAGATGAAGTCTGATTAGCTCATAACCGGCTGGGGTTGCTGGTTCTGAGCCTGACCACCGTTGACTCCCTGACCGTCAAGAGTGGCCTTGACGCTGTCCGGACTGTGTGCCTTGGCGATGGCATCCTCCGGTTTAATCGTACCAGCCTTCGCCAGTTTGATTAGCTCATTGTCCAGGGTTTGCATGCCGTACTTGCCGCCAGTCTGCAGGATATTGGTCATCATCTGGGTTTTGCCGTCTCGGATGAGGCTGCGGACGGAGTCTATAGCCGTCATGATCTCCATGGCACAAGCGCGTCCACCGCCTATCTTGGGAATGAGGCACTGAGATATGACACCACCCAGCCCCATCGACAACTGCATGCGTACCTGTTGCTGCTGCCCATGCGGGAAAACATCGATAATGCGATCGATAGTCTGAATTGCCCCGGTTGTGTGCAGGGTGCCAAAGACGAGGTGGCCGGTCTCGGCCGCGGTGATTGCCATGCCGATTGTCTCCAGATCTCGCATCTCACCGATCAGAATGACGTCGGGATCCTGCCGCAGGGCCCGGCGCAGGCCTTCGGCGAATGTGGGAGTGTCATTGCCTACCTCTCGCTGGTTAACAAAACAGCGCTTGTCATTATGGATGAACTCAATGGGATCCTCAAGGGTGAGAATATGGCCCAGGTGATTGGTGTTAATGTAGTCGATCATGGCTGCCAGTGTCGTGGATTTTCCGCTACCAGTAGGGCCGGTTACGAGCACCAGGC